>MKVH01000018.1 GCA_001899175.1 Candidatus Kapaibacterium thiocyanatum
ACGGCGTCAGGCAGTACGATGCGGGGTATGGCAGGTTCCTGTCGGTGGATCCCCTGTGGAGCAAGTACACCGCTCTGACGCCGTATCAGTATGCCAAGAACAATCCCGTAACTCAGCTCGATGACAATGGTAAGGATGTTACAGTATACACTGAGCGAATTCCTAATAGTACGATGTATGAAGGCGGGGGATTTTTGGGATGGGCAGCTGGTGTACTTGGACAACCGCGCCATGCTTTCATACGAGTAACGACAAAGGAGAAGGACGTTCTTATCGAACTAGGCGGAAATGCCCCAGGGGGGACAAAGGGGCGTCCAATGATGAAGCCCTTTAGACAAGCGGATCTCGATTCTAGAGAGGATATTGAGCAACATGAAGTTACTAGGCCAGATGAGGAAAAAGGGTCGGAAGATTTCGAATTGGATATTCTCGAAAAGTTTGAAGAAGTGAGGATGGCAACTCCGGATTACAACGCTAGAGAGGGTCCCAACAGTAACAGTTTTGTTCTTTTCCTTATCCTTGTAACAGGAGGAGATGTCAAACTTCCTGCTAAGGCATACGGTAAGGACAACACTAAACCCTATCAAGAGGAAATTGACAGGCGGAAAAAAATTAAGGAAAACACACCAATAGGGCCATATCAACCAATCTCTGAACCATGAAGACTACCAAAGAAACTGTCGTAGTGACCACGCGGATACTAGTGGTCCTAGTATCCGCATGGGCTTTAGTCGATACATTCAGAAAAGACCCAGAGAGATGGATGAGTGTGTTCGATTTCCTCATAGCCGCTTCCTATCCAATCGAAGGAACAACTATGAAGAGTATTGCCATCATTGTTTTCACAAGCAGTACAATTCTTTCTGCCCTTCGTATACGTGATACGAGAGTGGGACATCTTGTTCTTGATGTAACTATTTGTTTCATCCTATACGCATTGTTTGCATTGGCTATTGATGGATCAATAGTTGGGCTGTAAACAACGGTAGCGTTCCAATAGGTAGTTGGGGTAGTGTTCCAATATGTAGATGACGAAGCCGAATCGTTGGGATGCCGCTTGAACACTACCCCGTAGT
>MKVH01000019.1 GCA_001899175.1 Candidatus Kapaibacterium thiocyanatum
GGTTATCTGTCACAGAAGCCCCCTATCCAACGATAGCGGGGCTTCTCTGCTTTGTGCCATCCTACCCCTCTCCTCACTCCACCACCACCAACAACAGCAACACGCCGACAACACCACCACGACACACCACACCGACAACTCACGCAGACGATTGGTCCAACCGACGATCCGCCCCCGAGCTTGCATTATGCCATCGTAATGGCCATATTACCGCATCGGACCACCCGATCCCGCGTCTGTCACCCGTCATGAAAGGTCGAATGTTGGTCAAGCATACGTGCGCCGCTGTCCTGGCCCTGGCACTTTCAATGGGCTTCGCCCATACCTCGGCCACAGCACAGAAGAAGAATGACTACTACTACGCCATGAGAACCGTGACCACGGGGCTCGACTCACCCTGGGAAATGACACCCGGACCCGACGGTCAACTCTGGTGCACGGAACGAGCCGGCTACGTCTGCCGCATCGATCCCGACAATGGCACCTACACGCGCATTCTCGATATCTCCGACCGCGTCGTCAACAAGGAGGAATCCGGTCTCCTGGGCATGGCCCTCCACCCGTCCTTCGCGGATAGCCCATATGTCTACCTGTCCTGGACGGATCATGGTGACGGTCAACTCCAGCAGAAGATCGTACGCTATACCTACGATGGCGACCAGCTCGTCGATCCACAGGAATTCATGGCCTGGGATACACCTGCCATCTTCCATGCAGGATCACGTCTGGCGATCTCGAAGGACCACAAGCTGATCGTCACAACGGGAGAGACGACGTCGAACATGGTCGCCCAGTACACCGAAGATCCGAGAGGAAAGGTGCTGAGGCTCAATCTCGACGGGAGCATTCCGGATGACAATCCGGTGCCGGGGTCGGCGATCTACGCACGAGGTTTCAGGAATCCCCAGGGCCTGGTCGTTCTTCCCGACGGGCGCATCTATACGGCGGAGCACGGCCCCGCCACCGACGACGAGATCAACCTGATCCTGCCCGGCGCCAACTACGGCTGGCCCATCGTGATGGGCTACTGCGACGAACCGGAAGAGATACCCATCTGCGAAGCGGAGAACATCACGGAAGCCGTCTATTCGACGGTCGGGTTCACCTACGGAATGGGTGCGCTCGAATACTACACCGGAACACGCTTCCCCGAATGGCAGAACAAGCTCCTCGCCGGCTCGCTGAAGAGTGCCCGTATCCAGGCCTTCGAGCTCGGTGAGGATGGCACGACCGTCTCCAACGAGCGCCAGTACTTCTCACACTCCGTCGGAAGGATACGTGACTTCGCCGCGACGCCCGATGGGCGCATCTTCATCTGTACGAGCAATCGCGACGGGCGCGGACGATATCCCTTCCCGACGGAAGAGGACGATCGTATCTACGAACTTCTCCACGCTCCAGCGGAAGCCGTACCTACGCTGGAAGAGCAGCTGCAACCCGACACCGTCTATGCGAACGTCGGCGATGTCGTCCTGCATCATCTCCGTCTCGAGAATACGGGCAACGCGATGCTGTCCATCAACAACTGGTGGACGGGAGGCGAGAACGCATCGGATGCCATGGTCTATATCTTCGACGGATCACTCTGGCTTCGGGAGAACAGCCACAACTACCTTCCCGTCCAGTGCACTCCGACAGGTGAAGGCGTGAGGACGGCAACGGTTACCGTATCTCCGAACAACATCAACTCCAACCGAACCTATACCATCGTCATCGATCCCGACTTTCCTGACGTGACCTACAAAGAGGATACCATCAGGGTGGAGGGAGCGGTAGGTGCCCGCTCGAACTTCAGTATCCGCTTCATCAACAGTGGTGAGAAGACGGTCGACGTCAACGACGTCCTGATCGAAGGCGAAAGCGCTTCCGAATTCATCGTCAATGACGAGCATCTCCACACGGTACTGGCTCCGGGACAGGAAGGCAACATCGCCATGGAGTTCATTCCCGTATCGATCGGTGAGGAGAAGATCGCCACCGTCTCCGTCACGGGGAATCTGCCACGCAAGCGCTCGATGGTCGTCATCGGCAGCGCTCTCACCGTCTCCGTTGCCGAGAAGAAGTCCGTTACCCAGCCGATATGCGCTCCCCAACCTGCGGATCAGGAAGTGTTCCTTACCGTTCCTGCAGAAGCAGGGCACCATATGATGGTGCAGGTACGGGATATGTTCGGACGTCTCGTCGATACCTTCGAATGGATGTCGGTGTCGGGGATGGACGTCCATCGTATCGCCACGACGGCCTATCCGTCCGGTGCATACAGCATCTCCATCGCCGCAGGAAGCGACGTACGATTCGTCCCGATGATCGTACGGCACTAAACGGCGTATCTTCGCCGCCATGAAGTGCCTTCTGATCGCCATGCTCGTGGTGATGACGACCTCCAGCTTCACAGCACGTGAGGTCGGGTCTCGCCATCCCTTGTCCAATCTTACCGTCGCCGACGTCGACTCGGTATGTGCCATCGTACGCCGCGACAGTCGCTTCCCGATGACCGCCCGCTTCGTCAGCGTCGCGGTGCAGCCGCCGGACAAGCGATCGTTCATCGCTGCGAGGAACGCAATGACCCTGCCTCGACTGGTAGTGGCCGTCGTCTACGATCCGCGGCCGCGGCAGACGTATGAAGTGTACGTCGACCTGCGCACGCGTGACGTCGCCGAGTTCCGCATGGTGGAGAAGGTCCAGCCGATGGTGATGCTGGATGAATACGACAGCGTATCGGCCATCGTACGGGCAAGTCCCCGTTTCGACGAGGCGATGAAACGGCGCGGTATCGTGGATCCCTCCACCGTCGCCATCGATGCATGGGCAACGGGAATACCGACGACGTCGTTTCCGCAGCGACTCTTCAGGGCGATCTGCTACATGAAGAACGGCGATCAGAACGACTACGATCGTCCCGTCGAGGGTGTGCTCGTTCTCGTCGATATGACGAATCGTCGTATCGTCGAGTTCGTCGACAGACCGCTGACGGTCGTTCCGCGCGCTACGCCTACACCCGACGAGCGGCGTAGGGGATCGAAGCGCGCTACGCTCGGTCGCCTCGACATCACGCAGCCATCGATACCGTTCACGGTGAACGACGGTGAGGTCGTATGGCAGAACTGGAAATTCCGCTACGTGATGAATCCGAGAACCGGGCTGGAATTGCACGACGTCCGCTGGCTGCACGATGGAACGGCGAGGAGTGTCGCACATCAGATATATCTGTCCGAGATGGTCGTACCGTATGGCGATACGTCGTCACTATGGTACTGGCGGAACGCGTTCGACGTGGGTGAGTACGGTGTGGGTATGCTCTCGTCCCCCCTGGAACGCGGTGCCGAAGTCCCGGGAAATGCTGCACTGTTTCCCGCGGCCTTCGTTACGTCGGACGGAGAAGGCTATGCCACTCCGGACGTCGTAGGCATCTACGAACGTGATGGAGGAATACTGTGGAAGCATCGCGATGCGTTGACCGGATCCAACCAGGCCAGGCGCGGTCGTGAACTCGTCGTCATGCATATCGCGACGGTCGGTAACTACGACTATGCGCTGCAGTACGTGTTCGGCCTCGACGGCAGTGTCCGTGTCGAGGTCGGGCTTACGGGTGTCATGCTCGCGAAGGGCACGACGGATACGGTCTATTCCGGTAACAGTGCCGAGCAGAAATTCGCCCATCTCGTCGCTCCCAACGTTCTTGCTCCGACGCATCAGCATTTCTTCAGCTTCAGGATGGACCTCGATATCGACGATACGTCGAACGTCTTCTCCGAAGTCGACGTATGGGCGCCATCGGCGCGTGACGAGAATCCGCACGGCAATGCCATGATGATGGACGACTACGATTTCAGATACGAGCGCGAGGCCCGCCGCTCGATGGATGCGTCACGTGCAAGAGTGTGGAAGATCGCGAGCGCGGACAGCGTCAATGCCATCGGTATTCCCACTGCCTACCTTCTGATTCCCGGAGCGAATGCCGTGCCCTACATGATGACCGCCAATCCCGTGAGGAAACGGGCTGGCTTCATCGAGCATCACGTATGGGTTACACGACAACACGATGCTGAGCGCTATGCGGCAGGCGACTATCCGAATCAATCGACGGGCGGCGATGGACTGCCTGCCTACGTGCGTGATAACGAATCCATCTACCGCAAGGACATCGTGTTGTGGTATACGATGGGTGTCACCCATGTGGCACGACCCGAGGAGTGGCCCATCATGCCGACGACGACGGTCGGATTCAAGCTGCTGCCTGCCGGTTTCTTCGATGCCAATCCGGCACTGGATCTTGCACCGACGGTAAAGAAGTCGAAGCGCAAATGATGCGTTCGAGGTCTGGGGACGAGCGCTCCTGTAGCGTTGCAGCTCCATGTCGAACGGATCTACGGCCGTGAAAGGGCCCTGTTCCGTATGATATCCCGTGCGAACTGGATCGCTTCCTTCGTGCTGAGAGGGTCGGCCATGCCCTTTCCTGCCAGGGAGAACCCCGTGCCGTGATCGGGAGACGTCCGTATGATCGGCAGACCGGCCGTCATGTTCACGCCGCCGCCGTGTGCGAGAAGCTTGAGCGGGATCAGCCCCTGATCATGATACATGGCAAGAATGCCGTCATAGGAAGCATAGGCACCGAAGGCGAAGAATCCATCGGCCGGGAACGGTCCTGTGGCATCGATCCCTTGTTGTCGTACCGAAGCGATCGCCGGTGCGATGACGTCGAGCTCTTCACGGCCGAACATGCCATGCTCTCCGGCATGAGGATTGAGACCAAGCACGGCGATCTTCGGATGGGTGATATTCCAGTCGGTCGTCAGCGATGTATGCAGCGCTTCGATGCGCATGTGGACGTTATCGTGCGTGATGAAGGAGCTTACCGCCGTCAGAGGTTCGTGGATGGTCACCAGGGCAACCCGCAGGTCGCGTGTACACAGGACCATCAACGGTGTGCCGCCCGTGCGTGCGGCCAGCATCTCCGTCTGACCGGGAAAGGTCCATCCCGCCTGCGTACAGGCTTCCTTGCTTACGGGTAACGTGACCATCGCTCCTGCACGGTCATCGATGCATTCACGAATGGACGTTTCGAGGGCAAGCAGGGCCGCTTTGCCGGTATCGGCTGCGATGGCGCCGGGTGTGATCGTCACCGGTGCATCGACGTTCAGGATGCCGATCGTCCGCCCATCGACATGCAGGCGCCCGTCGTCGACGTTGGCCGGTAGCGACATGACGTCGCAGCTGGCACCGATGCCGTCGACCGGGCCGACGAGGACGAGGTCGGAGACGTCCATACCTTGTACGGCTCCCACGAAGCATTCGAGGCCGATGCCGTTGAGATCTCCGCACGAGATCACGATGCGGGACCCGTCAGACACGTCCGGTGCGCCGCCGGCGCGTCTTGTAGAAATTCATCAGCAGGCCAACGATCGTCAGATTGATGATGAGTGCGGTCCCGCCCGAACTGAGGAAGGGCAGAGGGATACCCATGACGGGGAACAGGCCCACGGCCATGCCGATGTTGACGAGTGTATGGTACAGCAACATCGTCCCGAATCCGATGGCGATGACGCTGGCGAACTTCGTGCTCACCAGACTGGCGATCGTGATGCTTCGGATGATGATGGCCACCAGCAGGGCGATGACGATGACACCTCCGACGAAGCCGAACTCTTCCGTCGGTACGCTGAAGATGAAGTCGGTATACTGCTCGGGAATGTATCGCAACTGTGTCTGCGTCCCTTTCATGAAGCCCTTGCCCGTCACGCCACCGGAGCCGACGGCGAGGATGGACTGGATGACGTGATAACCGTCACCACGCGGATTGCGTTCGGGTTCGAAGAGGGTGACGAGGCGACCCTGCTGATAGGCGGGGAGCCTGTCGTAGACGGGTTCGACTGCCAGGCCGACGCCGATGAGGACGGCGACGGCGACGATGGTCAGGATGAGATTCCGGCGGAACAGGAAGGCCCCCAGGGTCACGACGGCAGCGACGATGCCGAACCAGAGCATGTTGTCGAACAGTACTCCGTAGAGTGCCGATGCACCGATGAAGGGCAGCATGCCGACGCAGTAGAGGAAGAACAGATCGCCACCGACCCATAGGTAGATTCCCAGCGACATGGCCAGGAATACCGTCGCGGAACCCGTGTCCGGTTGTCCCATGATGAGACCTACCGGAAGCAGGATCATGGCGAGGAGAATGGCCAGGTCACGTATCGTGCGTACGTCCGTACCCTTCTCCGTCATGTATCTGGCGATAGCCATTAGCGTCGTGAGCTTGGCTAACTCCGATGGCTGGAAGGTGAAGCTGCCGATCTGGATCCAGCACTGCTGACCATTGACGATCTTGCCGATACCGGGGACGAGAACGGCCCCGAGCATCAGGATACCTACGCCATAGGCAGGGTAGGCCAGTTCACGAAGCCAGCGCTCGGGAATGAAGAAGGCGACGAGCGCACCGACGACTCCGACTCCGGCGTAGATCAACTGCTTCTGGAAGAAGCTGCTGGCTCCGGAATCGTACGTGGCGCTATAAATGGAGATCAGGCCGAGTGCGAGCACGCCCGCGACGGCGAGGAGAAGACCCCAGTCGAGAAGGTCGTTCATCCGCCGCTGCAGAGCGACGTCGTCATCGTCGAGAAGAAAGGTCGACATGGTCGTCTTTTCGGAATCGGAATGGAAGGGTTATTCCCAGCGACGTCCGGTGATGCGCTCGAAGGCCTCGATATACTTGGCACGAGTTCCGCTCACCACGGCGTCGGGCACGGTCGGCGGGGGATACTGCTTGTTCCAGTCCGTTGTTTCCAGCCAATCGCGCAGGATCTGTTTGTCGAAGTTGTGTTGTGCCTCGCCAGGTACGTAGTCCGCTGCGAGCCAGTAACGTGACGAGTCGGGCGTCAGTGCCTCGTCGATGAGGATGACGGTGCCGTCGTCGAGCTGGCCGAATTCGAACTTCGTATCCGCCAGGATCAGGCCCTTGGCGGCGACGTCCGTAGCTGCAGCGTTGTACAGGGCGATGCTGATGTCGCGTACCTGACGGGCGATGTCCTCGCCCAGGATATCGCAAGCCTGTTCGAAGGCGATGTTCTCGTCATGACCTTCCTCTGCCTTCGTCGCAGGCGTGAAGATCGGCGTGGGCAGCTTCGACGATTCGCGCAGGCCACCGGGCAGCGGTATGCCGCATACGGTGGTATCGTTACGGTATTCCTTCCAGCCCGATCCGGCGAGATATCCCCGCACGACGCATTCCACGGGAAGCGGAGCGGTCTTGCGGACGATCATCGTACGCCCCCGGAGCATGATCCGTTCGTCATCCGTGAGTCCATCCACGGTATCGACGTCCGTCGAAAGAAGATGGTGGGGAACGATGTGTCGGAGGGTGTCGAACCACCATGCGGAAATCTGCGTCAGCAGTGCACCCTTGTCCGGAATGGTCTCGTTCATCACGACGTCGAAGGCGGAAATCCTGTCCGTCGCCACCATCATGAGACGGTCGCCGAGATCATAGACGTCGCGTACCTTGCCGCGACGGAACAGCGGATAGCGGCCTATGGCCGTGGTGTGTACTGCAGGCATGGAATCGGAAGAGTAATGGAAGGACAAAACTACGGAACCCGCAGCTAGGGCAGGCAGAGAAGAGGCAGGATATCCCGGTCGGTTTTCAACAGGTAGAGTCCTGGCGGGACGTCGGGCATGAGCGGAACGGTGCCGTCCGTGAATCGGTGGATGATCCGGCCGTCCGAGGCGTGCAGAATGCCGCCGGTATCCGGTTCGTCGGACCGGGACAACGCGTCGCCCGGACGGACGATGCGTCCACGGCCGGTGGCGGTGACGGAAGGTCCTTCTCCCTCGATGCTCGTGCTGGGATAGGCATAACGCTGTATCATGAGAGCGGTATCCGGGGAGCGCGTCGTGGCGGACAGAAGGAAGCCCGTCCTGCTGCGGGAAACGTCGGCGACCTGGGACCATATGGGCGACCCAAGGACCTTTCCCCATATCAGACGTCCGTTCGTGTCGATGGCTGCCACGAAGCCGTTACGCAGCGTGGCTGCCTTCGCTACGAGGTCGGGCCGGCGGCTGATGGTGTCGAACAGGAGCGATCGTTCGAAGCGTCCACCCACGAGAAGCGTGCTGTCGTCCAGTGGGGTCATGGTCGTCGCCAGGGAATTCGGTCCTCCGCATGTATACCTGATGCGGTTGAACTGTTGCCCGGACCGCGGTGTACGGTACCAGGCGATCGTCAGTTCATCACCCGGATTGCATGTCTTCGTCTCCGTCGCCACATGATAGGCGATGTCGCCGATCATCGTGCCGGTCACGACCTGGCCGTTGCAGAAGGGAAGCGGCCGGGAATCCATGACGTTGCCGGTCGGATCGTACGTGCGCAGGAACGGTCCATCCTCTCCCACGAGCGTCGCCGCCATGATCGAAGGGGTCCGTCTGAACAACGGACGTGTTTCGGCTTCCTCGTCCACGACGCTGATCCATTCTACGGCGCCGTCCGAAGTCAGCGAATAGAGGAAGGGGGTGACGAAGCCGTTGACGACGTCGAAGAAGGACGTGCCCAATCTCGTGCGTGTGGTGAAGGTGCCGAGGACGATGATGCGTCCGGTTTCATCGACGACGATCGATTCCGGAATGTCGACAAGGTCGGCTCCGTCGTTTCTCGCCCATCCCGGCGTGCCGTCGGGATGGAAGGTCGCGATGAGGATGTCGGCATTGCCTCGGCCGGAGAACGTCACGTTGCCTGCGCGATAGGTCGGAATGTCCTGGCTCCCGCTGCCGCACAGTGCGGCGATCGCAATCCCGCCCGTGGGCAGAGCGGAGAGTGCCGTGACGGAGTCCTCGGCCGGTCCTCCGACGTTCTGCAGCCACAAGGGGGCGAGCTTGCGCGTCAGGGCGAGTATGAAGCCATCGCGTCCCCCGTGGGAGTCGAGGGACAGCGCACCACATGAAATGCGACCGGTGAAGGTGCCTGCCACGTAGACTACGTCGGATGTCCTGTCTTCCACGACATGGACGATCGCAGCCGTGTCGATGCCGCCACTCAGGGCGGCGGTGTATGTCAGTACGGGTTCTTCACGCGCCGAAAGATCGGTGACGCACCAGCAAAGGATGATGATCCATATGTGGCGTATCGCCCTCATTCAAGGCCAAGGGAAGAGCGTCCTTGCGGCAGGATGAGGATGGCAAGGATGATCAGGACGAGAGAGCCGAACACCATGAGCGTCGTATTGCGCACGGCGATCTGGGGCGGTGCCTGACGCCAGCGGGCGGTCATATGCACCATGCTCATGGCGACGAGCATCATGAAGGCGTGCTCAAGTCGATAGCGGAGGCCATCTCCGAAGTCGCCCCAGCGCATGGCGAGCTGCGTCATTCCGATGAGAACCTGGATGGTGACGACCAGACCATAGATGCGTACCAGGATCGAATCGGCCTTTCCGAGTCCCTTGCCAGAGAAGAGGGAGATGGCGAGCTTGATCGTCGTGATGACGGCGAGTCCGATGACCAGCCATCGCATGTGCTGGTGAGCGAGAATGATGGTTTCCATGGCCCTCGTTCTGTCGATGTAGGTGGAAGATGCCAGGCAAGATACGACGTTGGGAAACGATAGATTTGCGCCCATGATCCCTCTTGCGCGACGCGTCATACTCGCAGCGGTACTCGGTCTTGCATCGTTCACGAACGGAATGGCCCAGGATTCCACCCGGACCTATTTCTACAAACCGCTGAACTACGGCAGTATGAGCATGTTCACGCCATGGAACGTCATCATCAACGGAAGTCACGACATTCTCCAGCTCGATCGCCAGGAGCGCCGTTTCGACTACATATCCTATGGTCCGGGTCTGGAGGGTGTCTGGCGCAACCTGCTTGCACCAGGTCCAGCCATTTCGAAGTACGGTTGGTGGAAGTTCATCAGTACCGAGCTGCTGCCGCTGAACCTCACGAAGGAAGGCGGGCAATGGCTGCCGAACTATCAGTTGCACCTGATCGGCGGCGGTATGACGTACAGGATGCTCAGCGAATGGTACGAATATCAGGGCGTGGCCGCGCCCGATATCTGGGCCGGCGGTACGATCGCCGTCTATCACGTTCTGAACGAGGCCGTCGAGAATGGACGTCATCGCGGCTACAACACCGATCTCCTGGCCGATCTTCTCGTCTTTGACTGGCTCGGCGTCGTGCTGTTCAGCAACGACGACGTGGCGGGCTTCTTCAGTGAAACGCTGCATATGACGGACTGGTCGAACCTGCCTGTCGTGACCTTCCCCGCGGGGGAGCTTTCCAGTAATGGCCTGTACTACGCGCTCAAGTGGAACATTCCCGGACTCGAACGATGGAGTGCCTTCTATCTGATGGGGATGAGCAACATGGGCGGAGCATCCTATCGATTCGACGATGAACACAGCGTCACGCTTGCGGGTGGACTTCGGGGCAAGTACCTCTACGATCTCGACACCAACGTCAATCTCAAGACGCTCGAGCTCGTGCCGACCGGGGGAGTATACTGGGATCGTAACAACTCGCTCATGGCTTCGCTGACGGCAAGTGGTCAGGAAAGCCAGAGTGTCATCCTCAATGTCTATCCGGGCATCGTCGAGATCGCCGGTGTCTCTCCCGCCTTCTGGGCGGCATGGGGAACGACGGGCGGATGGGGCGTCGGAGTCGCCGTACGGAGTGGTATAGGAGTGGGGTGGAAGTAGGAGGCCGTCACCGCGGTCCATGCCTCTCGTTCCGATACAGAGGCACCATCGTCATGCACGGTTCCCGTCGATGGTACCGATGGCCTAGTCCGATTCACCTATGCAGGATGTATGTGGTGCGGTGCACTGCGCTCGATGGTGGAGCGGCCATACCGATGGACGTGTCGATGATCAGGCCAGCACGCCGAACAACGTGGCCGCATTCCCACGTTCGATGACGACGTCGACGGTATCGCCGATGATATAGCCCCGTTGATCTTCGTGACGGAAGACGACCATCTTGTTGGTGTCGGTGCGCCCGCACCAGTCGGCTGCGTCGCGTTTCGAAGGGCCTTCGACGAGGACGCGTACGGTCGTTCCCGCCGCTCTCTGGTTGATGTCGTGGGCGATCTGGTTCTGCTGGTCGATGATGTCCGTAAGACGGCGATTCTTGACGTCGTGCGGAACGTCGTCGCCCATCTTCCATGCCTTCGTGTTCTCGCGCGGCGAGTAGGCGAACATGTAGGCTCCGTCGTAACCGACCTCACGCATCAACTGCATGGTGCGCTCATGATCATCTTCCGTCTCGGTGCAGAATCCGACGATGATGTCGGTCGACAGTGCACAGTGGGGCATGAGTTCCCTGATCTTGCGGATGCGCTCCATGTAATGTTCGACCGTATACGTTCTGTTCATGAGCTCCAGAACGCGATTCGAGCCGCTCTGTACCGGCAGATGGATGTACTTGCAGATGTTGTCGTGAGCGGCCATCGTCTCGATGAGCTTGTCGCTCATGTCCTGCGGATGCGATGTCGTATATCGTATGCGCACGTCGGGCACGGCCTGGGCGCATGCGGCAAGAAGGTCGGCGAAGTCATGACCGCTGGTCTCGTCGCGGTAGGAGTTGACGTTCTGACCGAGCAGCGTCACCTCCCTGAATCCATCGTCCCCAAGTTGCCGGAGTTCGTCCACCACACTCGCGAGGGCGCGGGAACGTTCCCGGCCTCGCGTGAAGGGTACGACGCAAAACGTACAGAACTTGTCGCATCCGCGCATGATGCTCACCCATGCCGAGATGCCTTCGGTGCGCAGGGGAACGACGTCGTCATAGGTTTCCACACGCGACAGCTTGACGGCGATGCCCTTGTTCCCGGATGATGCCGTGTCGACGAGCTCAGGGACGCGACGATATTCATCGGGTCCGACCACGATGTCGACCAGTTCCTTTTCGAGCAACTGGCCGCGCAGGCGTTCCGCCATACAGCCGAGTACCCCTACGACGAGTTCCCTGTTCTGCTTCTTGAAGTATTTGAGCGTGTTGAGCCGCTCGTGGATCTTGCGTTCCGCATTGTCGCGAATGGCACAGGTATTCAGCAGGATGACGTCGGCATCGTCGGGTTTGTCCGTGTTCTCGTAGCCACTACCACGCAGCACGCCCATTACGATCTCGGAATCGCTGGCGTTCATCTGGCATCCATACGTTTCCACATAGACCTTGCGTCCGTTCGACGAGCTCGGATCGGAAGCAGGCAGGCGGACGTCGTCCAGTACGGGAAGATCGAATGTGGTCGACATGCTGTAAGTCCATGACTAGGCAAAGGGATACCAATTTAACGAAAAAGCGCCGTCGGCGGGGTCTGATCGTGGGGCGATCCGCGGGGTTTCATCGATCCGGAGCCGGAATCGATCATCGATATCTGTCCACGTGCGTGAAAGGGTGCGCGGACAACGATGCCATGTATCGGCAGGGATGTTCCGTGACGGTCGACATGGAATATCCCTGTCGATAGCGACCGTTACAACCCTTGCAGTTTCGAGCCGAGGTAGTGGGGGAGCATGGCCCGCCACGTCGGCCAGTCATGCGTCCATTCGTATCCCCAGAGATCGATCTCGTGAGGGATGCTCTTCATCGACAGCACGCGGCCGATATCGAGCGATGCCTGGGGATCTTCGTATGCTCCACGGCCGGAGACGAAGTAGATGTGGTGCTTCGAGCGCAGGATGTTCAGCCAGTAGTCGTCGTGGAGATTGGGGAGGTAGTCGACAGGTGAGTTGAAATAGCAGTCTTCGTCGAAGTATCCCTTGCTGTATGACTTCAGGTCGTAGATGCCGCTCATGGCAAGGACGCCGTCGAAGACGTCCGGACGGCGGAAGAACGTGTTGGCTGCATGGAAGGCGCCCAGCGACACACCTGACGTCACGATGGGCACTTCTCCATCGCAGTCGCGATAGATGAAGGGAACGACCTCGTCCACGACATACTGGTTGTAGTGCTGATGCCGCACGACCTTCTCACGTCCGTGCATGTGATCGTTCAGCCAGCTTTCGCTGTTGATGCTGTTGATCGAATAGACCTTGATCTTTCCCGCTTCGATGAAGGGCCGGATGGCTTCGATGAGATGGAAGCGTTCATATTCCAGGAAGTCGGCCGCCGCACTTGGGAACATCAGTAGCGCCGGCCCATAGTGGCCGTAGGCCACGATTTCCATGTCCTTGCCGAGATTAGGGCTCCACCAGGTGGTGATGGTACGATGCATGACAGCTCCGTGCAGAACGTTCGAAAGCCATTGGGAATAACCGGACGTCGACAGGCGAAGATAGAGACATCACTCGAACAGAGGAGACGACGGAAGACGTTCGTCGCAGAAGAACAGGAGGGAACCGTCGTGTACGGTGATGGAGACGGCCTCGGCGACGGTGCGGTTGCGGGCCCCTTCCCTGTCTCCCAATGCGAGGCTTTCTTCGGTCAGTTCCCACAGGAGACCGCTCGTGGTGAGGTGCGACGACGGTTGGGGGATGAGGGATACCAGCTCGTCCGGCTTCGCCATGAACCGGAAGGACGTATAGACCGGAATCGCATAGCGTCCGCGTTCATATGCGCAGAGCGACATCGTCCGGCCGTATCGCATGAGTACGCTCCAGTTGTTGAGCGTGTGTTCGAGATTCCCGCCATGCATGCCGGTGACGAGGATGCGCGACCATAGCTGCGTCTGTGCGAAGCGGAGGCACTTCTCGAAGTCATTGCTATCCTGATCGGGTTCGACGATGAATTCCGTCAATCCGTCGATCGCCCTGATGGTGTCGGCATCGAGGGAGTCGAGGTCGCCGACGGTGAACTCGGGAATGACATCGATGGCAGCGAGGCCTGCAGCCGTGCCGTCGGCGGCGATCAGCGGAATGTCGGCAAGCAGTTCGAAGATGGTCCGCGGGGGAATGTCCCCGTTGAGGCAGATGACGGCGTCGAAGTTGAGATCGCCGAACGATAGGATGGGATGGTCCATCATGTGCGTTCCCATGTGTCGTAGATACGTTCGATGGCCTCTATGCCATCCGTCAGGACGGCCGGGCCGGGCTGGAGGATGATGGCGGAGTGGATGTCGTACATCTGCCCGCTCACGGCAGGGCGGAAAGCGTCCCAGCCGGGCCGTGCACGCACGCGTTCCGGTCTGAACATCTTGCCGCACCATGAAGCGATCATGATGTCGGGATCACGCCGTACCGGTTCGAGCGGGTCCGCAAGGATTCGTTCCTTCGCTCCCTGGTGGATCCTGTTCTCGGCGAAGACGTCGATGCCACCGCAGAGTTCGATGAGCTCGCTCACCCATGCGATGCCGGTGATCAGCGGATCGTACCATTCCTCGAAGTAGACGCGCGGATGGCGCGTACGTTGTTTTCCGCGGTCGGCGGCGGCGTCCACATGCTCCTTCAGCGTGGCCGCATAGGCTTCAGCCGCATCCGCCATGCCGACGAACGCTCCCAGGCGGGCGATCATCGAGAGGATGCCGCCCACGGTACGGTGGTTGAAGCAAAGGACTTCCACACCCCGGCGTATCAGTTCGGCGCACATGTCGGCCTGGAGGTCGGACCACGCGATCACGACGTCCGGTTCCAGCGCCATGATCTCGTCGAATCGCGCATCGAGATAGGTGGAGACGAGGGGCTTCTCCTTGCGGGCGCGGGGGGGACGCACCACGAAACCCGAAATGCCGACGATGAGATCTTCGGCATGCAGGGCATACAGGGTCTCGACGGTCTCTTCCGTGAGACAGACGATGCGGCGCGGAAACATGGTCATGGCGGTCAGGGTCTCGACGGAGGTCGTACCGTCGTTCCTCTCGGAACGAGCAGCATGTGCCGCCTGTCGTTCTTGACGCACTGGTTGTAGAACGTCTTGTACGACGTGTATTCTTCCGGCATGACGTAATTGCGCTTGAATACCGTACGGCGGTTGAGCACGAGGTCGGAACCACGCAGATCGTTCCTGACGTCGTACTCGGCGGCGTCATGGATGAAGCTGTTCACGGGCTTGAGTCCGGACGGAGTGTATCCTTTGGGAAGACGGATAGTGATGCGCTCGGCTACCGTATCCTGATAGTTCGAGAATTCGTAGGGATACTCCCTCTTCTCGTAGGACAATGCACCGTCGGGATGGAACTCACCGAACCAGGGGACACGGAAGAAGAGGAAGTCTCCTGCCTCCGTCACATAGGTCGGTGCCAGGTAGGTCAACGTATACGTAAGGTTCTGCGTAAGCGAATCGAGGTTGCGGATGTCGAAGGCTTCGAGGGAGACGTCGGGATAGTCCTGGGCGAGCATTTCGACGATCTGCTTTTCCTGCTCGCGGCGGCTCTTGCCCTTCCATGCGGAACGGTAGAGCTGCGTGCGCGCACCCGTGTGCGTGAAGGTCTGCGTGAAATGCGCCGAGCCGTCGTCCAGAAGATTCATCGCCGTCGTGACCTGGATATTGTTCGCCGGGAAGTCGCTCTTGCCGAGACGGAACGGCTCGGCTTCACCGGGCTTGATCATGAGGGCCAGGCCGTCGACGTCGCCGAACGGCAGGCTGCCGACGGGGATGTTGTCGGCGGTGAGGTCCATGTACATGAGACCCTTCTTCGACATGATGGCCACGATGCAGTGGTCGAAGGGAATCGACGGCAGTGGCGTCCTGAAGAGCGGGGACGTGTTGGTTCTCAGCAGGACGTGATAGGCCTCGATGTTGCGTTCGGCGAGCATGGCGATGCACAACGTCGCGACGTCCTTGCAGTCGCCGATACGCGTAACCAGGACGTCCCGTGCTTTCTGCGGGACGATGCCGCTCTGACGGAAAGGAACGCTGCTGTACCGTATCTCGGACGTGATGTACTGGTAGACGGCCTTGATGACGTCGGCTTCGGAAGCGTCCTTCGGGAGCAGGTCCTTCATCAGCGAAGCGATCTCGTACGAGGAGCGCGTCTTCGTCCGAGCGATATCGTAGTACCAGCTTATCAGGTCGCGCCAGGAATCCACGGACGATACCTGAAGCTGCTTGCCGATGCTGCCGTAGTCGGGCATGCCTTCTTCGTATTCGATGGCGGGTTCGTTCCTGTTCGTCCACGTATACAGCGTGCCGAAGGGTGTCGGAGTGATGCGTGGATCCGATGACCAGTTGTCGGTCTGCCATTTGAACGACGTGCCGACGGGTACGAGGATGCTGTATCGCGAGAGAAGGACGGGATAGAAAGCGTTGAAGTCGTAGGAATCCCAGAAATACTTCGCGAGGCGCCCGCTGCGCGATTCCCTCGACCGTGTACGGATGATGAGATAGTCTCCGGGCACGAGGCCCTTGAACACGAGCAGGCCGCTGTTGTGATCGGCAGGGATTTCACGACCGTCGGCCTTGCGCACGATGGCCTTCTCGATGATGAGCGAGCCATCGCCCGAGAAGGGCAGGCGGTATTCCTTGAACGCATCGATGCCTTCCGTGGTCAGGATCTTGATGACGGTCTCGCGCAGCACTTCGGCGCGGCTGCCGTCATAGACC
Source organism: Candidatus Kapaibacterium thiocyanatum (assembly GCA_001899175.1). Lineage (NCBI taxonomy): Bacteria > Pseudomonadati > Bacteroidota > Eximiradiia > Eximiradiales > Kapaibacteriaceae (SeqCode) > Kapaibacterium (SeqCode) > Kapaibacterium thiocyanatum (SeqCode). The sequence continues at coordinate 16,465 of MKVH01000019.1, forward strand.
ACGCGGCGTAGGTCGTCGAACAGATAGACGGCAGCGGCATCCGGCGCTTCGGCCGCCATGGGCGAGCTGGCGATGATGCTGTCGATGTTCGCACTGGGCATGATGGAAAAGGGCGAAGCGGCGCCCGTGACGTCGCGGAGCGCTTCCCGCGCATCGAAGTTGGCCGGATCGCATTCCAGGGCTTGCGTGAACGACATGAAGGCGCCGGCGCTATCGTACAGCGTGCGATCGAGCGCACCCGCGCGCGCCCACAGCACCGAAGCGCCGGGTGAGATCGCGAGTGCCTGCTTGATGTGTGCGAGCGCCTGATCGTACTGCTTCCGTGCCGAGTAGACATCGCTCATCACGACATGGTAACCGGGCGCTGCCGGAGACAGATCGAAGAGTTTCTTGAACGTGCCTTCCCATTCGTCGAGACGTCCGGCATCGCGCTGGAGGTTGGCGAGGATGAGCAGCCCTTGTTCTGTGTAGGCGAAGGAGAGATGGCGCTGGATGATGGCGATGGCCGCAGCATGACGCTGAGACGTCTGCAATGCCATCGTCGCATTCATCGCGGCATAGTTGACGTTCTCGGGATGATCCTCGAACGCACGTACGTAGAGCTCGTTCATGTCCGCGATGCGATTGCGCCGACGCGCGAGCGAGAGGGCGTTGTCGTAGAAGGATACCGTTCCCGGAATGATGCGCGACAATCCATCGAGGGTCTGTGCGGCCTCTTCCAGGCGGTCGGCAGCCAGAGCGGTCTGGAACTTGTATCCGAGGGGTAGCGGCAGATCGGGACGAAGCAGGGCGATGCGTTCCATCGTGGTGGCGTACTCATCGGTCTTCCCTCCGCGCTGGTAGGCTTCCAGCAGCAGCGTCAGTACGGGAATGCAGTCCGGAGCGCGTTCGAGGGCGTTGCGCAGAACCAGTTCCGCGTCGATGGCCTGGTCGTTCCGCAGATGGCATTCCGCAAGCAGCAGATAGTTCTCCAGCGCATTCGGATCGCGTTCGATGGCGCGGCGGAACCAGGCCGTATACGGGTTGTCGATGCGGACCGCTTCCGCCTTGCCCTTGTTGGCAGGGAAGGACGAGGTGGAGAACTGCAGGTCGGGAACGGGAATGCCTGCGGCATCGGTGATGCGCAGGAAGAAATTGCAACTGGTGAGCTCACTGTTGCAGCATTTCACGAGGATGCGATTCCATCCCGATTCCAGCCATACTTCCGCGACGTACGTGTCGACGTCGTTGTTGTGTTCGTCGATGGACTCGTTGACGACGCTGTCGTTGAGGAACAGCTTGAAGGCGCCGCTCGTGCCGAGGCGCAGTTGTGCGCGCATCCGCTTCGGTGCGAAGGTATAGGTGATGCCGTAGAATACACCCCTGTTGGTCGGGAAATAGCGTGCCATGTCGATCCATCCGTCGTTGCGGAAGACCTTCGGCTCGTTCCATCGTACGATGGCACCGCTGGCGCCGTTGAAGGTGGCAGTGGCGGAGTCCTGGTACTCCGGCGGGAAGGAACGGTCGAAGCCCGATGCCGATGTGTTGTCGAAGGGACCTGCCAGCCTCCACGTACGGACGGCGCCGATACGCCTGTACAGCGAGCGGGCTTCGTCGATACGGCCGCGCCGTTCGGCGATCATCCCCATCTGTTCCAGGGCCATGGCCTGGAGGATGCCTAATGAGTCGGGACGTTTGATCGCATCGCCGAGCAGTTCCAGAATGCCCGACGAGGGATCGTAGACCTGCGATGTGAAGCGGTCCGTCAGAATCGATGCGTAGAGATATGGTGCTCCATCCGGTGCGGATGTGAGGGCTGTACGGAATGCGTTCCAGGAGTCCTTCGAGTTCTGCAGCATGCCATAGGCATAGGAAAGGCCCAATGCGGCACGGACGTCACGGGGATTCTGTGCCAATGCACTCCTGAACTGAGCGATGGCATCCGCTTCCTTGTTCTTTCGCAGGGCCGACCAGCCGTCGTCCGTGGAGTGTGCCGAACATAGGGAAGAAGAAGAGAGGGCCAGGAATACCGTCGTGACCGTCGACAGGACCCACGCGGAACGCATGCAAAATGATCTGGTCATGCAGGAGCGGGGTTATACGCTGGTGTTTGCTATGTTGCGACATACAACAATGTCCACAATCTAGCAATAATGCCATGTTCACGGTAGCCTCCCTCCTCGTCCCGACCGATTTTTCGGAGAACGCCGGCAAGGCGCTGGAATATGCCAAGGAGATCGCACGTTCCACGAATGCCGAACTGCACCTCATCCACGTCGTGGAGCCCGTGGTCTATCCGGCTGACTGGAGCTATGCGCAAGTGGGCTTCGCCGATATCGAACAGGAGCTGTTCAACAATGCGGAGAAGGAGCTCGGCGCTCTTGCCGAGCACCTTCGTGGGGAAGGCTTTACGGTCGTGACCGCCGTACGCCGCGGCCGCGCATCCGATGAAATATGCTCCTACTGTTTGCAACACGGGATCAGCATCATCAGCATCGGAACGCATGGTCGCAGCGGCCTGGAGCATCTTCTGTTCGGCAGTACCACGGAACGTGTGCTCCGCAAGGCTCCATGCCCGGTTCTGTCGGTGAGGCTGGACCAAAAGACGTCGTCGTAATGCCTCTTCTCAAGACTTCCCGTCTCATTACCATCGAGCGCCATATTTCGGAGGAAGGCGCCCTCCATCCGGATGCGACCGGTGAGTTCACGCGACTGCTGCGCGATCTTACCCTGGCTCTTCGCATCGTCGCGAGCGACGTGCGTCGTGCGGGATTGAACGACGTGCTCGGCATGACGGAGAATACCAACGTTCACGGCGAACGCGTGAAACGGCTGGACATCCACGCCAACGAAGTCATCTTCCGTGCCATGGATCATGGCGGCAACCTGTGTGTGATGGCTTCGGAAGAGAACGAAAGCCTGATGCACATTCCCCGCGAATTCCGCTGCGGGAAGTACGTCCTCGTCTTCGATCCGCTGGACGGCTCGTCCAACATCGACGTCAACGTTTCCATCGGTACGATTTTTTCGATCTACATGCGTCTGGATCCCACGTCATCCGAGCCGGGCACACTGGCCGACGTCCTCCAGCCCGGATATCGTCAGGTGGCCGCCGGATACGCATTGTACGGGAGCAGTACCCAACTGGTGTATTCGAGCGGCAACGGCGTCGACATCTTCACGTTCGATCCCACCATCGGCGAATTCCTGCTGACGTTCGAGAAGATCCGCATACCCAGGCGTGGGCGGATCTACTCCGTGAACTCCGGCAATGCCTACAAGTGGAGTCCGCAGCTCCGCGACTACGTATCGTATCTGCTGCGTCCGAGCGACGATGGAATGCGTCCGTATTCGCTGCGATACATCGGCACGATGGTCGCCGACGTGCATCGGACGTTGCACTACGGTGGCATCTTCATGTATCCCGCCGATACGTCGTCGCCCGCAGGCAAGCTCCGTCTGGTCTATGAAGTGAATCCGATGGCCTTCCTTGTGGAACAGGCCGGTGGCAAGGCGAGTACGGGGACGCAACGTATCCTCGATCTCCAGCCGGATTCGTTGCATCAACACGTTCCGTGTTTCCTCGGTAGCGAGGATGACGTGACCGAAGCCGAGGACTTCCTCCGGCGATAGTATAGCCTCTTCCCCCAATAACCTTCCGTCAGGCATACGTCATGAATGATCGCAGATCCTTTCTCAAGACCGCTGCCGCAGGTGCCGCAGCATTGACCGTCGTTCCATCCCTGCACGTCATCGGTGCGGAGCCCGCGCCGTCGGCCCAACACCAGTTGCCGCCGTTGCCCTATCCGGCCGAAGCGCTCGAACCGTACATCGATGCGCAGACGATGCAGATCCATCACGACAAACACCATCTCGGCTACGTGAACGGTCTGAACAAGGCCGAGGAAGAACTGGCCAAGGCCCGTGCCAGCGGAGACTATTCGCTGATCCAGCACTGGTCGCGTCAGGCTGCCTTCCACGGTGGCGGGCACTGGCTCCATTCCATGTTCTGGAAGGTCATGGCGCCCAACGGAAAGGGTGGAGGTGGAGAGCCGACGGGAGATCTCGCGACCTCCATCAAGAACGATTTCGGATCCGTCGACGCGTTCAGGAAACAGTTCAGCGCCGCCGCCAACGCCGTGGAAGGCAGCGGATGGGCGCTGCTCCACTATCGTCATGACGACGGCCGCCTCATCGTCCTCCAGGCAGAGAACCAGCAGAAGCTTTCTTCATGGGGCTCGACCCCCATCCTCGGCATCGACGTCTGGGAGCATGCCTACTATCTGAAGTACCAGAACAAGCGCGGCGACTACGTAACGGCATGGTGGAACGTGGTCAACTGGGGCCAGGTGGCTCAGAATCTCGCTTCCATCCGTCGATAGACGCGACCGTTCGCGTCGGTCAGGATGATGATCTGCGGACCGTTCCATGACGTTCCCGGAGGAATCTCCTGCCCGAGTATCGTATACCTTCCTGCCTCGTGGAGTCGTTCCGGTCTACCGTCGCCTTCGGCGACGGTAGACGCGGGATACCATGCGGTGCGGATGCCGCTCCATACTTCGCGGCGGCCACCGTCGTAACCCAGGGCCCAGAGTGCGATCCCGCGCAGGCCCTTCGCCCTGGCCATACCGTACTTCCGTGCCAGCGACAGACTGTCATCGACCCACGTCTGCGTGAGCGATCCCTTGCGTTCGTCGTTATACCATAGGGTGGACGTCGGCTCATCGAAGATGGTCTGATGGGAAGGTGTCTCCGTCATGGCCGTGGCGAACGTCACGGCCGTAGCGCGTCCCGTCGCCGTGGCCTTCCTGTTCGTGGACGATACGGGCCACCGCCTGCCGTAGAGCGGCACGCCAAGGACGAGTCTGGAAGGGGGGACGCCGGCGTCAAGGTAGGTGTCCACACTGCGCGTGACGCTCAGGTTCTCGCCACCGAGCGGAGCTACAGGGCCGGCCGTAGGACTCGTATCCCAATAGTAGTCGTAGCCCATCAGGCAGAGGTAGTCGCAGATATCGGCGAGTGCCGCCAGGTCGAAGGCATTCGACCAGTCCACGGCCGGTGTGGCCATGGTCAGCTCTGCGACAGGAATGGTGGTCTTCAGGGCTGCCGACAGATCTCCCATGAACGCCGTCAGATTATCCCGCTGGTTTCCCGGTACGCTCTCGGCATCGATGCAGACGCCGCGTCCCTGCCGCTGGCGCAGGGCTTCCACGATGTCGCCGATGGTGCGCTGTCGTTTATCCCGGGAGGACAGCCATGCCGTATTCGACTCGGTGCCGAAGCAGGTGACGGTCAGGTGCAGGGCAATGCCATGTTCCAGAGCCCACGCCGCAGGGCGGCCCGTCATCCACGACGGTGGGATGGTAAGAGCTCCCGTGGCGGTGTCCACCTGGGCATCGAACCAGGAAAGATGGGTGAGGAGGGACGGATCGAGGCCGTCGACGGCGGCCTGGGACGACCAGGACGGATACCATCCGTAGACGATCGGTCCCTGTGCTGAGGCCGCCAGAGCGAGGAAGAAGGCGGTCAGGGCGGTGGAAAACTTGCGAACTATCATGTGCGGCAGAAAGTTAACCAAGAATTACCTTGCTTCGGGTTGCAGAAGTCGTATCTTTGATTATTGATGCGTGGGCGAACCGACGCATTAGGTGCCAGGTCGAGGTTAATTAAGTGGTTCTTCACGGCACCGCAGACAAGGTTCGCATCGAGGTTTGTATGAATATCTATGTTGGAAACCTGCCGTATTCCATGGGTGACGTTGAATTGCGTCAAGTCTTCGAGGAATTCGGCGCCGTCGATTCGGCTTCGGTAGTGAAGGACAAGTTCACTGGCCGCTCGCGTGGTTTCGGTTTTGTCGAGATGTCCGATGGTGACGCCGCAAATCGCGCCATCGACGCTCTCAACGGCCGCAACATCGGCGGTCGCCCTCTGGTTGCCAATGAAGCACGTCCGCGTGATGAGCGCCCGCGCTTCAACAACCGCGATCGCTATTGATCACGCCCAACAACGAGATCAAGTCTGCAGGGCCGCCCCCGATAGGGGCGGCCCTTTTTTGATGATATGAGGCGTCGCCGGGCCTGCGGGCTCCGGATGCTGCCGCGATACAGTCGAGGTGGAACAGCGATGGGGACTCGTCAACCGGCAAGTCCCTTTTCTCGTATTTTGCGGGTCTGAATTCTTCGACATTCCGCACCTTGAGGCAACGAATGCAAATCTTCGACACGCTCCAATCGATGGGTCACGAACAAGTTGTTCTGTGCTCGGACAAGACTACAGGCCTGCGCGCCATCATCGCCATCCACGATACCTCGCTTGGACCGGCACTCGGTGGAACGCGCATGTGGCAGTACGCGACGGACGATGATGCGATCACGGATGCACTCCGGCTGTCGCGCGGCATGACCTACAAGGCTGCCGTCAGCGGCGTCAACCTCGGCGGTGGCAAGGCGGTCATCATCGGCAATCCCCATTCGGACAAGAGCGAGGCCCTGTTCCGTGCATACGGACGCATGGTGGAATCGCAGCGTGGACGCTACATCACGGCAGAAGACGTAGGCACGAGCGTACGGGACATGGAATGGATCCGCATGGAAACGAAGTACGTCACCGGTGTCGGTGGCAACGGCGGTTCGGGTGATCCTTCCCCGGTCACGGCCCTCGGAGTGTATTCTGGTATGAAGGCCTGCGCGAAGAGTGTCTACGGAACCGACGCACTCTCCGGCAAGCGGATCGTGGTCCAGGGTGCCGGTAACGTGGCCTCCCACCTCGTCCACTCCCTCGTGAAGGAAGGCGCCGTCGTCTTCGTGACCGATATCTACGAAGAGAAGGCGAAGGCTCTCGCCGCCGAGACGGGTGCTACGGTCATCAGGACCGATGAGGTGTTCACGACGCAGTGCGATATCTTCTCGCCGAACGCCCTCGGTGCCGTCCTCAACGACGAGACCATTCCCCAACTGACGTGTGCCATCGTTGCCGGTGGCGCCAACAATCAGCTCAAGATCGAACAACGGCATGCGACGGCGCTCCAGGAGAAGGGCATTCTCTACGCACCGGACTATGTGATCAACGCCGGTGGCTTGATGAACGTGGCGTCGGAAGTCGACGGATACAATCGTGAAAAGGTGATGCGCCAGGCCGAAGGCATCTACGACATCACGATGAATATCCTCAATACGGCTCGCGAGCGCAACATCCTTACCATCGAAGCATCCAATGCCATTGCGGAAGAACGTATCAACAAGGTGCGTCACGTCCATGGCAATTTCATCGGTTCGCCCAGCATTCGCGGCGTGTAACGAGGTTATCTGGTGGCCAAACAGGTTCAAAAAGACGAATTCCCCGTCAGCCGTACCCGGAACGTGAAAGGTACGAGACACATGGCGCGCGAAAAGGTGCTGCAGGTGCTCGCCGCCACGATGGAAACGGAAGTATCGCTCGACGCAGTGTTCCCCCATGTCTTCTATCGTCAGTTCACCTTCGACGCAGGTAACCCTCCCGAAGACGACCAACGCATCCTGCGTCCAGACGAAGTGCTCGAACTGGAAGCGGACGTCCCGATCGAATGGACGTCCGAGGACATCGACTATGCGATGAACCTCATCATCGCCACACGCGACATGCGGGAGACCAGCCAGGCGCTCATCGACAGGCATGCGAAGAACTGGGACCTCGAGCGCATCGCTCTCCTGGATCGCGTGTTGATGCACATGGCTATTGCAGAACTGGTCTCGTGTGCTGATATTCCGGTCAAAGTAACGATCAACGAAGTCATCGAGTTGGGCAAACAATACTCGACCGACAAGAGCGGTACATTTATCAACGGCATCCTCGATGCCATCATTGCCGATCTCCAGGCTGAAGGCCGTATTCGCAAATCCGGGCGTGGCCTCGTGGAGTGATCACGGAAAGGGCAGAGCCAATGAAACGTGTGAGACTCGCACTTCTTCTCATTCTGACGGCGAGCGCCGTCGCATTCGGACAACCGCGGTTCCAGTGGGTACGGGCCGGACTCGGACCGTCCTACAGTGAAGTGAAGTCCCTGGGACTCGCTCCGAACGGCGACCTCTACATCACGGGGTCCTTCAACGACTCGCTGAGATTCGGTGGCCAGGCCATCGAGAGCTTCGGTAACTACGACGCCTTCCTGGCGCGCTACAGCACGGGTGGCAACATCCTGTCGTCGAACGCCTACGGCGGATTCGACGAGGACGATGCCCGTTCCGTCGCCGTCGACAACAACGGTAACGTCTACCTCGCCGGTTCCTTCTCGGATCAGGCATCCGTGGCGGGTCAGATCATCGACGCACTCGAACTCGGTACGTCGGATATCTTCCTGGCGAAGTTCAACAAGATGGGTATCCCGCAGTGGGTCAAGGTCTATGGATCCAAGGAATATTCCGAATCGGCTCCCGTCGTCGCCTGCGACTCCGTCGGTAACGTCTACCTCGCCGGCGGTTGTGGCGGGGTCTGCCACTTCGATACGAAGACGTATCAGAGCCACGGCAAGGCCGATGCCTTCATCGCCAAGATCACGGCCAATGGCGACGTCGTGTGGGTGCAAGGTGGCGGTGGTATCGACAACGACTTCGTGACCACGCTGTCCGTATCGCCGAACGGCGACCGCATCTACGCCGCCGGAACGTTCATCGGCTCCGTCGTCCTCGGCGGACGCGACATGACGAGCGTCAACAGCAAGGAAGACTTCTTCGTGATGGCCTACAACGCCAACGGCCAGCCGGTTTGGGTGAAGAAGATCGGTCATCGCGAAGCCGACCGCTACATCACGTCCACGACGACGAAGGAAGGTAACCTCGTCCTCTCCGGCGCACTGTCCGGTGTGACGACCTTCGATACGCAGACGATCAACGCCAACGGAGAGCTCGCTTCGGACCTCTTCGTCTCCCTCATCGCTCCCGACGGTACGATCCGCTTCGTCAAGGTCTTCGGCGACGTCTACAACGAAGTAGGCCTGGCCGTCACCACGGACTCCCGTGGCAGCATCTATGTCGGTGGATACTTCGAAACGTCGAGCAACTTCGATGGCGATATCATCAAGTCCAACGGCGGCCGCGATGCCTTCGTCGCACGGTTCTTCCCGACCGGTGAATACGAATGGATCCGGACGGCCGGTGGCCCCTACGATGATGAAATCCGTGGCGTCGTCGTTACACCCGCCAACGTTCCCTACGTGGCGGGCAAGTTCGATACGCGCGCCAGCTTCGGCGACTACGTCCTCGAAGGCGAGCGTTATGATGACTGCTTCATCGCCGCACTCGAATGCGGACCCAACACGGCACTGATTCCCAACACGGACACCCTCGTGATCTGCGAAGGTAACGATACCCTGCTCCGTACGCGTGCCGGCTATCCCGAATACCAATGGTACGTGGACGGTACGGCGCTTCCGGGTGCCGTGCGTTTCTCGCACCGCATCCAGGGGTTGACGGAAGGTTCCCATACCATCACCGTCAAGGTCACCGACTTCTACGGCTGCACGAAGTTTTCCGACACGGTGGCGATCACCGTGCTGACGGGACTTCCCGTGCCCGTCGTCACGAGGGATGGACAGGAACTGTCCTCCAGCGTCGTCGATTCGACCTATCAGTACCAATGGTATCGTGAAGGCCACCCGATGAACGGCATCACCGGCCCGCAGGCTCCTGTCCAGGGTGATGGCACGTATCGCGTGCGTATCTCCGACGAGCGCGGCTGCTGGCGCTGGTCCGAGCCCTTCGTCATCGGCACGACGGACGTTGGAGAAGATGCCATCGTCAACGGTGTCGTCGTCTTCCCGAATCCCGTCCACGACATCCTGACGCTCGACGGTCTTACGACGACCTGCGATGTGACGATGGTGAACGTGCTCGGCCAGGTCGTGGCCACGATTCACGGCGTGGAAGGAGCATCGACGATTCCCATGCAGTCGATGGCACCGGGTGCCTATACGCTGATCGTACGCCGCAGCGGTGCCATGGCATCGCATGTCGTGATCAAGCGGTAACCGTAGGTATCTGACCGCGGCGCACGTCGATCCATAGCGCCACGAAGACAGGAACGAATTCAATGACGAGCCACGCGGGGTGTTCCAACCACACCCCGCGTTCTATATAGTGCCGGATGATCAGACCGCTCATCGAAATCGTGGTGCATAGGACGATCGACGAGCGCAGCGTTGCGAAGGGGAGCAATGCGATCAGGGGAATGACGTACCAGGGATGAAGCACCGGCGTCGTGATCATCAGGGCCACGAGAATCATCGCGATCATCGTGACCGGTTCACGACGATGATACCACCAGACTGCCGACGCCAGCATGGCGAAGAGAACCAGGCATATCCTCCGGGCGACGACAGGACCCGTCACGGCGGAGGCGATCGTATGCACCAGACTGTTGGCGCTCCATGCCTTGGCGAACAGACCGAGGCTTCCGAACAGATCGACTCCGAGGAACGGTACGTAGGTCAATCCGAGCGTGATCATGACGATGGCCGTAAAGGCCAGTGCGCGCGGCCACGGCGTCTTCCGCCACAGCATGGGAATGGCGACGAGCGGCAGAAGCTTGATCGAAGCTGCGAGACCGAGGACGACGGCCCCCAATACCATCCTTCGACGTTCCATCAGCATCATCGCGGCGATCATCACCGTCGTCATCACGATGTCGACATGGGCATCGACCACGCCATGGAGCAGGACGACGGGAGACAGGAGGATGAGCAGGGCCATGTCGCGGCGTGCGCCCCTGTTCTTCGCCCAGCGATCCGCCACGGCCCAGAGCAGCAGCACGCAGACGATGGTCGGAATCTTCCACAGGACGTCGTCGAGTCCGCCGATCCACGAGGACAGGGCGAACCATGCCTGTGCCCCCGGGGGGTAGATCGTCTTCAGCTTCTCGAACGTCACGATGTCCGGATACCATCCTGCCGTGCCCTGTGCACGCAACCACTGGATGCCGTCGTCGACCGGCGCATAGGCGTACGGATTGACGCCGTGCGTCGTGATCCACCCGTCCCAGATGTATCGATAGACATCGTCGCTCAGCACGTCGTGTATGGGTGTGAGGACTCCGATGCAGACGAGGGCGACGGTGATGACGATGCGTCGTGAGGACGTGGACAGGGGAACGGTGCGTCCGACGAGGGCGACGGCCAGCAGTGCCCAGCCGAGGGACATCACCAGCCATGCGATGGCCGTCGTCGTGGCCATGGACGCAGGACGCAGCCAGGGCGTCATGGCCAGACTGCCGGCCAGGACGAGGCCGACACCGATGGTGCCGGACAGGGAAAGCCTGGGATCAGTCGACGGCATAGCGGGCAATCGTAAGGAGTATCTTGGTTCCGGCCTTGAACGTGCCGCTGACCGTGCCGGCGATCTTCGACGTGCCGATGCGCCGGCGATAGCGGACGGGAACTTCCGTGCATCGGAGACCGAGCCGTGCGGCCTTGATCTGCATCTCCACCGTCCAGCCGTAGTTCGGATCCTCCATCGACATCTGGTGCAGGGCATGGGTGGATACAGCACGCATCGGACCCAGATCGGAAAAGTCCACCTTCCAGAAGAGTCTGATCAGCGATGTCGCCAGCCAGTTGCCGAAGACCTGCTGTGGCAGGAGGGAGCCTTGCTCGCGTTCGCCGCGTACGCGGGAACCGATGCACAGATCGGCGCTGCCCGAGCAGACGGGTTCGAGGACCGATGGCATATCGTCGAGGACGTCGCTATGGTCGCCGTCGCAGAAGACGATGACGTCCGGCCGGAGGGAACGGGCTTCGAAAAGCCCCTTCAGGCAGGCCGAGCCGTAGCCCCGGCGGGGTTCGTGCACGACGATGGCCCCGGCGTCGGTGGCGCGTATGGCCGTGGCGTCCGTACTTCCGTTATCGACGACGATGACGTGATCCACGCACGGCGGCATGTCGCGCAGGACATGGGTGATGGACTGTTCTTCGTTCAGAACGGGAATGATGCAGACGACGATGCGGCCGTGATGTGCCATCGATCAGGCGTAGTAGCGGGCATTGTAGCCGGTGAGCTCCTCGCGGCGCCAGTGGCGCTTCCTCGCCATGGCATCGAGGACGTCGCGTGCCGAATCGAGCGTGATGCCCACGGAATCGGCGAAGGTCACTGCATCGATATGGCCGTTCGTGGCGGACAGATCGGCGATGGCCGATTCGAACTTCCTGTGCATGGACTTGCGCATGCCGAGGCCGATGCGGAGGACGACGAGGGTGAGGAGCAGGAAGACGCCCGTGAGAATGGCGTTGCCCATGGCGGAGTCGGAAATCGTGTCTCCGCTCAGCGAGCCGATGAACATCACCAGGCCGAAGATGAAGAACATCATCAGGAGGCCCGAAGCGATGAGAACGAGGCGATAGATCATAGAGAGCAAAAATACGTGGTAAATTCGCTGCCTCGTGAACCAAAGGAGAACAACGTGGACGAGAGAATAGAACGACTGCATGCGCTGCAAGCCGAAGCCCAACTGGGCGGCGGACAGGCGCGCATCGATTCCCAGCATGCGAAGGGCAAACTCACGGCCCGCGAGCGGCTATCCATCCTGCTCGACGAAGGCTCGTTGAACGAGTTCGACATGTTCGCCCGGCACCGGTCCACACGATTCGGGCTGGACAAGCAGCGTCCGCTGGGCGACGGCGTGGTGACCGGCGTCGGCACCATCCACGGTCGTACCGTCTGCGTCTTCTCGCAGGACTTCACGGTCTTCGGCGGATCGCTCAGCGAAGTGCATGCCGAGAAGATCTGCAAGATCATGGACTATGCCATGAAGATCGGGGCCCCCGTCATCGGACTGAACGACTCCGGTGGCGCCCGTATCCAGGAAGGCGTCGTTTCACTCGGCGGCTATGCCGACATCTTCCTGCGCAATACGCTCGCCAGTGGCGTCATTCCCCAGATCAGCGTCGTGCTCGGACCCTGTGCCGGTGGCGCCGTCTACTCGCCGGCGCTCACGGACTTCATCTTCATGACGAAGGGAACGTCCTACATGTTCGTCACGGGCCCGGAAGTCGTGAAGACCGTCACGCACGAAGAGGTCAGCTTCGAAGAGCTCGGAGGTGCGGATACGCATGCCGAACGATCCGGGGTGGCGCACTTCGCGATGGAGAACGAAGTGGAATGTCTGCTCGCCGTGCGCAAGCTCATGTCCTTCGTTCCTCTCAGCAATCGCGAGAAGCCTCCGCATCGTCCGACGACCGACGCTCCCGACCGTATCTGCGACAAGCTGCGTCATGTCGTTCCCGCCAATCCGAACCATCCCTACGACATGAAGGACGTGATCCGCGAGATCGTCGATGAAGGCGATTTCTTCGAAGTCCACGAGGGCTATGCCACCAACATCATCGTCGGCTTCGCCACGATGGACGGAATGTCCGTAGGTATCGTGGCCAATCAGCCGGCTTCGCTCGCAGGTGTGCTGGACATCAACAGTTCCATCAAGGGCGCGCGCTTCGTCCGCTTCTGCGACGCCTTCGGCATTCCACTGATCGTCTTCGAGGACGTTCCGGGCTTCCTGCCGGGTACGGACCAGGAATGGCGCGGCATCATACGCCATGGTGCCAAGCTGCTCTATGCATTCTGCGAAGCCACGGTGCCCAAGCTTACCGTCATTACCCGCAAGGCCTATGGCGGCGCCTACGACGTGATGAACTCCAAGCATATCCGCGGCGACTACAACGTTGCCTGGCCCACGGCCGAAATCGCCGTCATGGGTGCCAAGGGTGCCGTAGAAATCCTCTACCGCAAGGAGATCGACAAGGCGGAGGACAAGCAGCAGCGCATGCAGGAATTGCAGGATCAGTACAACGTCCAGTTCGCCAATCCGTACGAAGCCGCCGAGCGTGGCTTCGTGGACGACGTGATCGAACCGCAGTACACGCGCATGAAGCTCGTCACGGCCCTGCGTTCGCTCCGGAACAAGGTCGACACCAATCCATGGAAGAAGCACGGCAACATTCCGTTGTAACGGGGTTGTCGGCCGTCGAAATGAAGAGACGATATGGCGTTCGGGTGTCGTGCCTGAACGCCGGTTCGTGTTCCGCATATATGGTACACGCAGATGACGCATTCATACAGTGATATGGCTATTCTGTAAAGTAATCGTCGATAGTATCGACATCGCAGAGACTATGACCGTAGATGGCATGGTGACCGACGTACGTTCGCACGCACATGCAACATGAAGCGGTATCGCCGTCGGTGCCGCCTATGTGGTCACGAACGAGGGTCCTATGTGTACGATGTCCCGGGTGGCCATGCCGTTGTTGGCCCTATGCTTCCTGTCGATATCCGCGCTCGCGCAATGCGATTCGTCCTTCCAGTTCTACCGACCGGATGCGGAAATCTATCCTCTGACCCCGAATGGGCTCGACACTGACAACCGGATCGATCCGCGCATCTGGACGGCTCAGTGGCATTTCGAAACACAGTCGGATTCGACTGTAACGAAGATTGTCTTCGATGACTTCCTGAGCAATGGGCGCCGTATATGACTGGATAGCTGGTGCCGTGAGAAAGTCTGGAACTGGAACAGGATGACCCAGCAGTACTTCAACGAAGTCACCAATACACAGTTGAGTGAGCTGTCGCGTACGGCCTATATGCCCGTCATCGCGGGCGATACCATCGGCTTCTTTCGCTATGTCTACTGGATCAAACGGGGCGGTACTGCCAATGTCCCGTTGTCGAAGTGCGTATCGGACGACGTCGTGTCGTATGCCGTCGAACTGGTACGGCAGTCGGACGGCCAGCGTATGGCCCTGCTCGACACGTTCCGTATCAGTCAGAGCGGAGCGTCGTCGCCATGCGTTTACTCCATCTATCCGCTGGCATCGAAGGTCAGATACGTCATACCGTCGCATATCACGGATACGATACTCGCCTGCATCCGTGTCAATGTCTATACCAGCGGCGGATCAAACGACACCTTCACACGCGGCGATATCTTCAGTACGGCGCGTGTCAGAACATTCCTGAACAACCCCTACTTCGAGAACTTCATGGCAGTGGTCGACTCGAACAATGTGTGCCGTGCCTCCGCCGGAAACCGCGGCATGGCCGTTACGAACGGCACCACCGGTACGGTCAATGCAGCCGTGTCGTCGAACGGTATCGTACAAGTCAAGGCCTTCTCCCAGCAAGGGTCGCCAGTGGCTGACGCATCCGTAACGAGCTGGCCAAGCACGAAGGCACTTGCTACCGGAGTGGGGCTGTTCATCGTCTGCGGTATCAATAGTGCCGGAGCTGTAGTATGTACAAGTACGATGATGGTGCAGTAGAACATTCACAACACATACCTTCAATCGATATGATGAGAATGACCACTCTGACTGTCATGCTCATGGTGAGTATCGTGGGCGTGATTCATGCGCTCACGTCGAAACAGCTACCTGGAACAGGAGGAACCCACCCTTCATGTAATCCCGACACTGCTCCTGCGAGTGATTACGCAGTCTCTGGCCCACGATCATGCGACTGCTCCGAAGCCGTCGGGGGTGGTGTCGGCTCGGCTATGGCATCCTATCCTCTCATTTCTATCATCGGTGTATTCAACGTCGGTGTAGTTGTCGAGTGCAATCCCGAGCAATACAACAGCACGCCGACCACATGTAGCCGGCGTAGTGATTGTGCGCCGGATGTCGCATATTCGATTCCGGGATGGATGTACGACTGGACTTTGCAGGGCAAGCCCATCTTCACCATCGATGCCGGACCGGGAAGTACGCCCTGAGCGATGAGTCGGGATTCGAGCCGAAACAAATACATACCGAGAATAGTCCATGGATCGTATCGTTCGACGTAATCTGACCTGTGCCGCATTCCTTGTTGCGAACATGGCAATGCTCTTCGCCAGTGCGTATACGATGACATTTCACGGGTTCCGTAACGGACTCGCCCCCTCCATGGTGGCGATCATTCTCATGATCGTCTTCGCCACCTACCACGTGAAGCAGATGCGACTGCTCGGAAGGAAAGGTGGGGCGCTATCCATACTGTTCGGTATGGACGATGATGGTAGTGCATCCGACGAAGGGCGTCCGACGAGATGGTGGATCCATGTGGGGCGGTGCGCCATCCGCCCTGGCTTCATGGTGACGGTACTCGTCAGTGTCGCATTCTTCGTATCGGAACGCTATCTGTATGGAATGGTGGCACTTCTTCCGCTGCCCATTCTGCTTCTGTCGTTCGTATTCGCTCGTATGATATGGCTGCGCAATGTTCGAACATGATATCGTTTCGATCTACTGCGCTATGCGAATCCGTCTGTATGCCTAGTGCTGACGATTCGATGAATTCCCGCAGGTCTGGGTGAGATATCTGGATCCATTGACGATAAGCGGGGACGGTGCAGGTACGAGGATATACAGGCTGCGCAACGCTTCCACCCCGCAACCGCGGCTCATCCCCGCGTATGCGGGTGAGATACCTCTCGGTCAAGCCGCTTCATCATCGCACGCGGTCCACCTCCGCAACTGCGGTACGTGTTCGACACACATGTCGTCATACAATGAACCGATTCACATCCGTATCTCCAGATGGTGGTCGAACCGTACCGACATGGAGATGCTGACCTGCGGTGCGATTCGTGCATCGGTAACCGGCGATTCGTCTACGGTGCGGCGAGAACGATGACGGCCGTCGTGCCGTACTTCGGATGCGTACCGGTGGCGATGCCGACGGACGTGTAGTTCGGACCGAGGATGTTGATCCGATGCCCACGGTCGGGAGTTCCTTCGTCGACGAGGAAGGCGGCGAGGATCATCGATGCGGTGCGTTGGCCGTACGTGATGCATTCGCCGATCGTCGTCCGTTCGCTGTATCGTTTCACGCGGTCGAGTGGCGTCGAACCGTCGCTCCCGATGTGGCCGATCAGCGCATGACGTTCCGTGTCACGAAGATGGTCGATGGCTGCACGTACGAGAATACTGTCGAACGAGAGCGGTGCGAGCGGCTTCTGCTTCACGAGCTGTTTCCTGATTTCCTTGACGGCCTTCTCCAGCTCTCGCTTGTTCGGTGTGAAGGAACGTACATGACGGTAGTAGTTCTCGATGTCCCGGAGAAAGAACGACGGCTCCGTTCTCACACGGTTGATGAGCGCGGCCACTTCCTGAGCCAGACCCGCAGACTGTACCATATGCGGATCGCCGGGATTGACGAGCGTCGTTTCGTCCTGTGGCGGATCAGCGACCTGTGGTGTATGGCGATCGTGGATGTCGACGAGGATCGCCAGGTCCTGTGCATGGGCGGTGGACCAGTGTACGGATTGATCCTGGGCATCGGCGAGCGTGGCTGCATTCTGCGCCGTGCCGGTGGACTGTCGTGGGCTCCGGTCACGGATATCGGTGAGCATCACGGCTTGTATCGGATCCCGTGCCGGATCGATGGAGTGTTGCGTACGCAGGCCGAGCGTGTCGATGAGGACGAGGACGACGAGAGAGAGGAATATCTTCATCATGGAACGGCGCCGGCTGCAGGGCAGCCGGCGCCGGATCGTGTTGGTGTCGGAACTTATGCCTTGTTCGAGTGCACGTAGGCGAGGATCAGCGCTCCGCCTGCAAGACCGAGATCCTTCAGGGCCGCACTCATCGAAGCCTGGGATGCGGCCTGGTTCGCGGCATGCATCATGCCAGGAATATGCATCGTGACCACGTAGATGAGCATCAGCAGTGCGAGCAGGATACAGGCCAGCCGTGTCTGCTTGCCCGTGAGGATGGAGATCGCCGCGGCGATCTGGGCGATGCCCGTGATGTAGATCCAGATGACTCCACCCGGAATAGGCACCATGCCGGCCATCTGTTCACCTGCCATCAGGTGCATGATGCCGAAGACAAGGAACGGTATCATGAAGAATACCCGTCCCATCACAAGAAGAGGAACATTCATGCAGGCCTCCCAACGAACGTGAGTAAAACGATCGGCCGTTTCAGCCGCCGTACACTTTTTCACATAGTCTGGATAGCGTCCTGGCGTCCTTGTCCGACATGCGGTTCATGAGACCGGTATCGAGATCCTGAATGTCGTTCTGCATCGACGTCAACAGATCCAGTCCCGCCTGCGTGATGAAGGTGAGCGACAACCGTCCGTCGTTGCTGCTCTTTCCACGTCTGACGAATCCCGAACGGGCGAGCCTGTCGATCAGTCTCGTCACGTCGGGGGCCACCTGTATCATCCGCTCGATGATTTCGCAGCGGGGATGTCCCTCGGGGTAGACACCACGCAATATGCGCAGGACGTTGTATTGCGCGGCGGTGATGCCGTAGGGTGTACAGAGTTCTTCCATGCGGCGGTTGAGAAAGTCCGCGCAGACGAGCAGGTTCAGCATCGCTTCCTGATACGGAGACGAGAATGTTTTCTGCTGGAGCCGTTCCTGTAGCTTTTCACCCATGGTGCAAGTATACGAAATGATATTACGTGTTGAAACACGCAATTAGACGTATCATCAATCGAACAATGGTGGTTCACGTCGCGGATTCATCCGGCATGTCCGGACGAACATTCGATCCCCGTGCGGGATGGGGAAAGGCTCGGGCCTGGAATGCAGGATGAGCATCGGACATAGACCCGGATCGTCTGATTCAGTCGCTGCTTCCCGTACTCATAGCCTGGGCGCGGTCGGCCATCCGAAGCGCTTCGATGATGGGGTCGAGATCGCCGTCGACGACCTGCTGCAGAGGATGGTTCTTCGCCTCGCCATCCAGACGATGGTCCGTGACGCGGTTCTGGGGCCAGTTATACGTCCTGATCTTCTCGCTGCGATCGCCGGACTTGACCATGCTCTTGCGTGCGCCGGCGATGGCGGCCTGCTGCTTCTCGAGTTCCAGCTCGTAGAGGCGGGCGCGCAACACCTTCATGGCCTTGTCCTTGTTCTTGAGCTGGGAACGCTCGTCCTGGCACTGGACGACGATGCCCGTGGGAAGATGGACGAGTCGCACGGCCGTTTCCACCTTGTTGACGTTCTGCCCGCCCTTGCCCCCGCTTCGGAAGATGTCGATACGCAGGTCGGCGTCGTTGATCTGGACGTCGACTTCCTCGGCCTCGAGCAGGACGGCAACGGTGGCGGCCGACGTATGGATGCGCCCCTGCGTTTCGGTATCGGGCACACGTTGGACGCGGTGGACACCGCTCTCGTACTTGAGGAAGCCGAAGGCTTCCTCACCACTGACGCCGAAGGTCATTTCCTTGAAGCCGCCGCGTTCGCTTTCGGTGAAGTCGATCGTCTCGACCGTCCAGCCCTTGCCTTCGCAATACCGCTGATACATGCGATAGAGGTCGCCGACGAAGATGGCCGCTTCGTCTCCGCCCGTTCCAGCGCGGATTTCCACGATGCAGTCGCGCATGTCGTTGGGATCCTTCGGAATCAGCAATACACGAAGGATCTCCTCACGTTCGTCCAGTTCGGCCTGCAGGGCCCGCGAATCGTCGTAGGCCATGTCGCGCATGTCGGAATCCGTGGTCGGGTCGTCGATGATGGCCCTGTTCTCGTCGAGCCGACGCAGGAGCGACAGATAGTCCTCCGCAGCGGCAGCGACGGGCTGGAGCGTCTTGTATTCACGCGAGACGTCACGCAACCGCCTGGTGTCGTTGACGACGTCAGGATCGTTCAGGGAATGTTCTATCGAGCGATAGCGGTCGAGGATGGATTCGAGGCGGTTTTTCACGGACGGCAGCGGACTGGAAACAATGAACAGGCAAAATTATCGCAAATTGGATGGCCATGAAGAGAAATGTCATCGTCATGCTGGCCGTGGTGCTGCTTTGCGCTGCATGTGCCAGCGAGGATCAGTCCATCATCAACCCGCCTCCGAACTCGAACAACGTTTCCCTGCGTCTGTTCAACATGGTGCCGGACGGAGCATCGCGCAGGATGCTGCTGGAGCTGAACATCCAGACTTCGGAAGTACCATCGGCATCCTTCAGCGCCGTCGTCGGCGCCCCGTCGGATTCGAGCTTCATCGAAATACTGCGCGGCAGCACGTCCGAGTACCGTTCGGACAAACGGATGATGTTCATCCGTAACAGCGTTTACGACGTCTTCACCATCGCCAGCCCCAATGCGGCGCCGGTGCTCGATACGATCATCCTGCACAATGCCACGGCCGCGCTGCTCACCACGAACGACGCATCGGTGCGACTCGTGAACATGGTTCCCGATACGCTCCGCAAGTATCGTCTGCGTATCGGCTGTCCGAGCGGTGCCATCCTGCACGATACCGTCGGCTACGGTGGTGCCTCGCTCTATGCGAGCATGGCCCCGGGGCAGGCGGTGTTCTCCCTGATGGAGACGACGGCAGCGGGAGAACGTCTCCTGGGCATCCTGGAAGGGACGCTCAAGGATCGGGCGCCGTATTCCATCATCACGTATACGATGCAGGGTGATGCCACACCGCAGGTGATGTTCATCGAGGAGACGGACCTGACGCCGGGCGCCACACGTCCGCTCCTGCCGGTCGCGGCGCGTACGGCCGACTTCCGCATCGTCAACACGGCGTCGGAAGCCGTCACCGTCCAGCATTCGTCGAGCGGTCAGCCCCTTGCCGTATCGTTGCCGCAGAACACCGTCAGCGCATGGAATAACGTCCCGACGTGCATCAGCGATCGTCCCGACGGGTTCGACGTGTCCTTCACGGGTGGTGCCACGCTGAACGACAGCATCTCCCTCGGTGTGCGCAGTCATTACACGATGGTGACGGCCGACAGTGCCGGGGCCAAGCGATCGATCATCATCGCTCCGCAGCGTCAGCCGGCCGATGCGGCATCGAAGGCCCTCGTCCGGGTCGTCCACGTCGCCCCGTCCACGGGCAGGGTGGGCGTCTCCATCGGTGGCCGCTCGGATGCATCGCAGTCGAACGGTATCAGCGCAGGCATGGTCCTGGCGCGAAGCCTCGCCTTCGGTGCCGTATCCGACGTCCAGGCCGTGGCTCCCGGAACGTTGCCCCTTACCATCACGACGTCCATGACGCCGACGGCCATGCTCCAGGTCGCCAGCATGAGCGTCGAAGCCGGAGGCGAATACCTGATCATCCTGACGAGCAATCCCGACGGTACGATCGCCGCTTCGCTGCTTTCCTCCGCGACGGAGAACGGCCCGCTGACTCCTGCTGGCACGGCCGCGCTGGTCACCGTGGTCAATGGCTCACCGACAGACGAATTCGAAACCGTCTCGATCGGAACGATGATCGGGAACGGCAAGCTCTACTATCGCAATACGATGGCGACGGTAGCCGCAACGGGATCCATTCCAGTCCAGATCGGTGGAGTGACGACGAGCCTGGCCGTGGAAGCCGGGAAGCGCTCGCTGGCCATCTATGCCGAAGGCGGCGGTACGCCGGGCATCATTGGTATCGTCAGCGACCCGCTGCTACCCCAGTTCGGCCGCTCCATGCGCCGGGTCATCAATGCCACCGAGGACGTCGCCCTCGTTTCCGTGGCCTACGATTCGATTCCGAAGAGCGATCCAGGTGCCGAGCGCATGGCCGACCGTGTGGCCTACGGCACTGCCTCGCCCGTCAACACGGTCGTCAACGAACGTCGTGGAACACTGTTCTTCTACGACAGCGATGCCTTCACACAGATCTATACACTGCCGGTCCAGTACGCTCCACTGGGCAATTGCACCTCGCTGATCGTCACCGGGAACAAGACGAAAGGCTACGAGGTGATCGTCCTGCAGGAATTCTAGCACATCAGCCCTTGGTATATTGCGTCCATGCGCCGAATCACCACGTCCATTCTGTTCACCATACTGGCTCTTCTGGCTGCGAGTGCGACATGCCAT
Organism: Candidatus Kapaibacterium thiocyanatum; assembly: GCA_001899175.1. Classification (NCBI taxonomy): domain Bacteria; kingdom Pseudomonadati; phylum Bacteroidota; class Eximiradiia; order Eximiradiales; family Kapaibacteriaceae (SeqCode); genus Kapaibacterium (SeqCode); species Kapaibacterium thiocyanatum (SeqCode). The sequence goes on from MKVH01000019.1 coordinate 38,221, forward strand.
GCAGGGGGGAGCGTCACGGTGCCATCCGAAACGATTCTCCGCTATGGCCAGACGACGCGCATCGTCGTTTCCGGCGCCCTGGATGCAGGGACGAGCGGTACGGTGCGACTGTCCTTCGCCTATCCTCCGACGGTGATACGTATACGGCAGGTCGTGGGCGATGCGAGCTATGCCCTCAAGTGCCCCGACGTCCGCATCGTTTCCAACACGGTGACGAATCGCACGACGGCGACGCTGGTAGTGGAATGCGACAACGTATCCGAGGCCTCGACGGGCCTGCTCTGCGCCATCGATGTGGAAGGGCTGGCCGGACCGGATACGCTCGGCCCGCTGAATCCGCTGGAGCTTGCCGTCAACGGTCAGGTGCAGGGAGATGCGGCACTGACGTCCGGTACGGTGCGGGTACAGGGAAGTCCGGGCGGTGGTACCGTACCGCTGGTGGAAGGAATCCTGGGTAACTATCCCAATCCGTTCCGCGACATGACGAGAATCGAATATGCGATGGAAGGTCCTGGACTGGCACACTTCACGGTACGGGACATGAGCGGACGGATGTTCGTCAAGCTCGATCCCATCCAGAGCGCCGCCGGGCTACAGTCGTTCGAGCTGCGGCCGGAGGCATGGGAGCTTTCGTCCGGTGCCTACCTTCTGCAGATGACGACCGATCGTGGCACCTACTTCCATTCGTTCATGATCATGAAGTAGGGGAACCGTGAAGTATATCGTACGTATCCTGATCCTCGTTCCGCTCCTCCTGGCCGCCGTCGCAGACGGTATGGCGAGAGATCCCCTGTTGATCACGAAGAACTCCGAAGGACGCGAATTCTGGGTCTGCTTCATGAAGAACTTCCGCGAAAGCGGAGGCAGTGCCCAGCAGAACAGGCCCGATCTCCTGAAGCTGCAGCTCTTCCTCACGAGCAGCTACGATGCCAACGTCCGGATTCGCGTCGAGGAAATCAACTACGACAACACCATCCAGGTGCGGGCCAATACGGTCGTCAACGTCGCCCTGCCCGCCCGCGCCCAGCTCAGATCGCTGGAAGTGGCGGAACGCCTGGCCGTCCATATCACGGCGGACACGACGATCGCCGTCTACGGTCTGAACAGCCGTGTACAGACGACGGATACCTACATGGGTCTGCCCGTAAGCGTTCTGGGGACGGAATACCGCGCCATCGGCTATACGAAGCTCGCATCCGACCTGCTGTCGCAGATTTCCGTCATCGCCACGGAAGACAGTACGGAGGTCACCGTGACACCGACGACGACGACATCGACGGGACGCAAGGCCGGGCAACCGTTCACCGTGCGGCTCCGCAAGGGTGACGTCTATTCGATCGGTGCGCGCTTCGAATCCGTCGGTCAGTGCGACCTCACCGGCACGCATATCCTGTCGAACAGGAACATCGCCGTCTTCAGCGGTCACCAGTGCGCCTACGTGCCTCCCAAGGTCGAGGCCTGCAACCATCTCGTCGAGCAGCTGCCTCCGATCTCGGCATGGGGAATGCACTACTATCTGGGTATGCTCAAGGAGCGTTCTCGCTATACCTATCGCGTCATCGCTTCCGAAGACGCCACGAAGGTGTTCGAGGATGCCAGGCTCGTGGCCGTACTCAAGGCCGGTGAGTTCTTCGAGAACCTGAACGTCGCACGCCACATCCAGCTTACGGCCGACAAGCCCGTCCTCGTGGCCCAGTTCGCACAGGGCTTCAAGAACGGCGACAGCGTGGGCGATCCGATGATGATTCTCGTGAGCCCCACGCAACAGTTCCTGAGGGAATACCGTTTCGCGACACCCATCAACGGTGACTGGCACCACTATATCAACGTCGTGGCTCCTACGCCGTCGATCAGGGAACTGCGCCTGAACGGACGCCGTATCGATTCCAACATGTTCGTCGTGCTCGGCGAGAGCCGGTATTCCATCGCCCAGGTGCCGCTGCCGTACGGTACGCACGTCATCAAGAGCGAGACGCCGTTCGGTCTGTATTCCTACGGCTTCGGTTTCCGCACCGATGCCTACGATGCATACGGGAACATGGCAGGGCAGTCCTTCTTCGAGATAAGCAGGATGGTGGATACCCTCGCACCGACTGCCGAAGGCAAACCCATACGCGACGACTATCAGGTGACGTTCCGTGACGACCGCGTCTTCGATCGCGGTCTGAAGAGCGTCAAGGTCCTGTTCGCATCCGCACTCGAAGCATCGATTCCGAAGATCGACGAAGGTGCACCCCAGGCCGGTATCAGGGTCCGCCCGTCGACGTCGGGATCGGCTGGCCGCATGGTATTGCAGGCGACGGACGTGGCCGGCAACGAAAGCACCTATACGCTCTGCTACATGTTCGACAGCCGCAGCGAGCGGTACGTCTTCATGCTGAACGAAGGGCGCGACGTCATCTGCGCTGCCGATCACACGTGGCAGGTAGGTGCCTACGGTTCCTTTACCCATGCGTTCCAGACGACGTCATTCAGTACGTCGGGAAATCTGTCCACGCCGGGAACGTTCGGTACGGCCCAGGGGCCGGGCGGATGGTTCGGATTGCTGGTAGGACGCCGGGTGTCGCAGGACGTCGTAGTCACGGCGCGCTTGTCCCTCACGACGGTCGGTGGTACGTTGCTCGCTCCCGACAGTACGATGGGATCGGTCTTCGATACGACGACGAATACAGTGGTGCCCTATCAGGAGGGTACGACGGTGAAGCTGTCGGCGCCGTACGTCAATCTCGGTCTCGGTATCGAGTATACGCTCGAACGATACTTCTACGTGCTCGGTGGTCTGCAGGCATCGATGCCGCTTGGGTCGGCCGTCGATGTTCAACGCACCATCCTTCGTCCGGCGAACCGTACCTTCGGTAACGGACAGGGGTCGACGATGACCATCGACCCGACGTCGCTTTCATCGCTGAACGGTATGAACTTCGGTCTGTACGGAGGATTGGGCTTCGCCTATCCGGTGAGCTTCCGCGCTTCCGTCTTCCTCGAAGGCATGTATACGACCGTCCTCAGCAACCTCACGTCGGAAGGCATGTGGCGCCTCCAGTATCTTTCCGCCAACCTCGGTGTCCGCTGGCGTTTCTGACGATCAGCTCGGTTGCCACTCCATGCGGCCGTTGACGGCGTTGTAGTCGGCCACGACGGCACGGATGAGTTCGACGGGTACGAGGTCCGAACGCAGACCATAGACTTCTTCGAGCCGTTCCTTCGCACGCCATGTAAGGCGGATGGCGGCATCCCTCGATATGCGGCGAAAGGCGATCACCGTCAGCAGATCGCGCAGCGTTTCGGCATCCTGCTCCGTCAACATCCGCACCTGCGGGAACCGGGGCTGATAGGCCTCCTCCGCACCATCGCTGACGAACGTCATGTCGAGCGATACCTTCGGTGCCAGGCGTACGACCGTCGTGCCTGCGGCCATGTCGCCGAGGCGCTGATGCCTTCTGCTCGCGACCGTCGTGAGCAGGGCGATGGCGGGGAACATGGATATCTCGAACAGACCCGTCAGCCAGCGTACGACGTAGTTGCCCACCGTGGGCTGCGTGCCGTCCAGCCGCAGGACGCGGATCTTCATGGCGCGTTTGCCGAGCGTCTGACCATTGAGCATGATCTCGCACAACAGCGGGTAGAGCACCGGTGGAAGGTAGAGCAGGCCATAGACGACGATGGCCATGCCGGTTGCATCGTTCTCCAACAGCGAAGCTGCCACCAGACCCGCTACGATACCGACGACGGAAAAGTATCCGTAGAGTACCAGCATGTCGACGAAGTAGGACAACATGCGGTCCAGAGGATTGGCTGCTTCGAAGTGGATGTCGACGTTCTGCGTCGTGGCGATGTTGACTTGACTCATGTTCGAATATCGCATATTTGCCCGATGCGCGAAGTAGCTTTCGTCCGATTACATCAGGATACGTGGAGGGAGGTCGAACACGTTCTCTCCGATTCGGTGTCGGTAGGTCCTGACCGCCTGGCGGAGCTGTACGTCAAGCTTACCGACGACCTGGCCTATGCGTCCACGTACTATCCCGGCACGAAGACCTTCGCCTACATCAACGACCTGACGGCCAGGGTCTACCACTACATCTACAAGAACCGCAAGGAACGACGCAAGCGGTTCCTGACGTTCTGGACGGAGGAAGTGCCGCTGGCCTATGCGGAGAATACTCCCGCACTGCTGTTCTCGCTGGGAGTGTTCGTCCTGGCCTTTCTCATCGGCGTCGTGTCGACGCTCGGCGACGACACCTTCGTACGGCTGATCCTGGGCGATTCCTACGTGAACATGACGATCCGCAACATCAAGGCGGGGAATCCGCTCGGAGTCTATCAGCAGGACGATGGCCTGGGCATGGTCGTACAGATCACGCTCAACAACCTGCGCGTCGACATCCTGTCCTGCATCCTCGGTCTGCTGGCATCGGTGGGAACGGCCTTCATCATCCTGTACAACGGCATCATGGTCGGCACGTTCTTCACGCTGTTCGGTCTTCACGGTTCGCTCGGCGATGGCCTGGCGGGTGTGATGATCCACGGTACGATCGAACTCACGACCATCGTTCTGGCAGGTGCAGCGGGCTTCGTCATCGGTAACGGCATCATGTTTCCGGGTACCTATACGCGGTTGCAGTCCTTCGTCCGTGCCGTTCGTCTCGCCACGATCATGCTGGTCGGCGTCTTCCCGTTCACCATCGTGGCCGGAATACTCGAGAGCTTCGTCACACGCTGGGGACATGTCTCCATCGCCGTGGACGTCCTTCTCATCGTATTGTCCGCAGCGCTCCTCACGTGGTACTTCATTCTACTTCCACGCTCCGTACGCACCAGGGAATCCCATGTCGCCATCGTACATACCGCTTGACCGGTCGCGCCGGTTGCGCAACCTGGTATCCGCCGTGTTCGACATCATGCACGTGGCGTTCAAGCCGCTGATCCAGAGCGTGTTCGCGATCGCCGGACCGTGGATGTTCATCGTCGGAGTCGGTGGAACGATGATGCTGCAGGCGGCCTTCATGGGGATGGACAACGGCACGGATACGTCATGGCAGAACGCCACGGCCTCGCTCGTTGCCAGCACCTTCCTGATGATCATCGGCTACGTGATCGCCGTGATATCGCAGCACCTCGTCGTTCTGGCCTATCTGAAGATCTATCACGACGAGAAGCGCGCCGCGTCCGTTGCCGAGACGTGGGCCTATATCAAGAAGAACTGGAAGCGTCTTCTCGGAGCGGCGGCCCTGCAACAGGTCGTGATCGTGCTGCCGAGTCTCATGCTGTTCGTGCTGATCGCGGGAACAGGGTTGATCGCACTGAGCTTCATCCCGTTCTTCCTCATGATCTATCTCTTCGTCCCTGCGCAGATGGTAGGCTGTCTCTATGTCTTCGGTGGTCTGAGCGCACGCGAAAGTGTCCGCAAGGCATTCGCGCTGACGCGCGGCAGATGGTGGCGTCAGGTCGTCGTCTACGGGGCGCTCGGAATCGTCCAGTACATCGTGGTCACACCCGCTCTGCTGATTCTCGCCATCGCCGTCTTCCTCGCGGTCTTCGCATCGATGGACGGAAGCATGGACGACATGGCCGTGCCGATGCGCATCTATTCGGCCGTCAGTGCCGTACTGTTCTCCGTTCTCTATCTGGTGGCGAACACCTTCATGTTCGTCGGCGTCGTGCTCAACTATTTCGATGCACTGGAACAGGATGAGGCGCCGAGCCTCGTGGCGCGTATCGAGAACATCGGTGCGGAAGCGACGCAATGAACGTCTTCCTTCGCGTCCTGTGTTCCATGATCCTCCTGATCGTTCCGTTCGGCAGTGTGGCCGCGGACCTGGCGAAGGACTCTTCCGTCGTCACCCGGCCCGCCTTCAGTCCGGATCGCCGTGCCGATCTGCGTAACGACGATACGTATGCCTATGTCGACGTCCGCGAGGAACGTTCGATCGTCGGCGACATCCTGGCATGGATCGACCGGCTGTTCTCGACGCTGGCCTTCGACAATCCCGATCTGGCCAGCCTGCTGAAATGGATGATTCTCGCCGCCATCATCGTCTTCGTGGTCGTGATGATCGTGCGTGGACGCAACTCCTCACCCCTGGCTCCGGGCGACGTTCGCCTGCAAGGTACCTTCGATCCCGATGCCGCCGTGGAGGACATCACGGCCGTCGACTTCGACAGACTGACGGGCGAGGCCATCGCCGCCGGACGATACCGTGAAGCGATACGCTGGCAGTATCTGCATATGCTCCAGGAGCTCGAGCGCGCCGACCTGATCGACTGGCGGCCGGACAAGACGAATACGCACTACCGCCGTGAACTCCGGCCGAAGCCGGTCTTCACCGCGTTCGACGCAGCCGTGCGCATCTACGAAGAGGTATGGTACGGCGAGCGGCAGGTGGACGTCGGAACGTACGAAGACAACCGACGGGTCTTCGACAGGTTGCGCAAGGAAGTGACGGGGCTCGCATGAAACGTCAGCACCTCGTTACCGTCATGCTCGGCGTCATCGTCGTGGCGCTCGTCGTCTTCCAGTATCTGCAACCGCAGCCGATCGACTGGTCCGAGGATTTCCGCCGCAACGAAACGAAGCCGCACGGATGCACGGTCCTCTATGGAATGCTCGAGGCGATCCGCCCCGAACGCGCGCTCACGGTAGTCAGGACCACACCCGAGGATGCCTTCCTCGAAGGAGAAGTGCCGGAGGGAAGTACGTACATGATCGTGACGGGCATGTTCAATCCCGATTCGGCGAGTATGGGAAGTCTGATGGACTTCGTGCGAAGAGGCGGGACACTTTTCCTCGTGACGGATCATGCCGGCATCGTCGCCGGCGACTCCATGCGGATGAGAACGGACGTGAAGTGGGACAGTACTTCCATCGACTTCACGAATCCACGGCTGAAGTCCGCGAAGGCCATGCGATTTCCGCGATCGGTGACGAATGCCGCCGTGATGCTGGCCGACAGCATCGACAGTGCGGGCGTGACCGTCCTGGCTGTGACGTCGGAAGACGAGCCCGTCTTCGTGCGGCGCTCCGTCGGTGACGGAGCCATCTACTTCCTCTCCATGCCTCGTCTGCTCGGCAACTACGGTATCCTCGTCGATACCGTCCAGAACGTGGCGGACAAGATTCTCGCCTATCTCCCTGCCGGTGAGGTCGTATGGGACGAACACTTCAAACCCGGTCAGACGAAGGAGCGGCAGGGCGTCCTGCGGTACGTAGCGAATACCGAGCCACTGGCGTGGGCATGGTACGTGACCATGGCCGGCCTCGCCCTGTTCGTCGTCGTGCACGCACGTCGACGTCAGCGGGCCATTCCCGTCCTCGATCCGGTCAGGAATACGACCGTCGAATTCGTGCATACCGTGGCCATGCTCTATCATCACGTGCACGACAACAGGGATCTCGTGGAGAAGCTGCAGAAGCTCTTCCTCGATCATGTGCGTACGCGCCTGCGTATCCGCACGGATCAGCCGCAGGACGTCATGGCGAAGCATATCGCCACGACGGCAGGCGTCCATATCGACGTCGTCAACGACGTCTTCCAGATACTGACGAACGTCCTGTCGCTTTCCGAAGTGACGGACGACGATGTGATACGCGTTCATGACGCCATCATGACCTTCCATTCCAGGAGCACAGCATGACTTCGACGGAACAGCCGGATCTCGGCCTGCTTCAACACGCCGTCAACGATATCCGCAGCGCCATCGGCACGGTGATCGTAGGCCAGCACGACATGACGGATCTGATCATTGCCGCCGTGCTCGCCGATGGCCACGTCCTGCTGGAAGGCGTGCCGGGTGTCGCCAAGACGCTTGCGGCGAAGCTTACGGCACGGATGCTCGACTGCTCGTTCTCGCGCATACAATTCACGCCCGACCTGATGCCGGCGGACATCCTCGGTACGAGCGTCTTCAATCCGAAATCGCTGGATTTCACGTACCGTCAGGGACCCGTCTTCGCCAACATCGTGCTGGCCGACGAGATCAACCGCTCTCCGGCCAAGACGCAGGCCGCTCTCATGGAAGTGATGGAAGAGCGCCAGGTATCGTCCGACGGTTCGACGATGCCGCTGCCGAAGCCCTTCATCGTGCTGGCGACGCAGAATCCCATCGAGCAGGAGGGTACGTATCGACTGCCCGAAGCGCAACTGGACCGGTTCCTCTTCAAGATCGACGTCCGGTATCCTACGGTCGATGAGGAGAAGGAAATCCTCAGGCGTCATCACGAGCGCCGTGGTCAGGCCGATCTCTCGGCCATCCGCCCCTTGTTGACGAAGGACCAGGTCGTGGCATATCGCCGGGCCGTGCAGTCCGTGACCGTCGAGGAGCATCTGCTCGGCTACGTCGCCTCCATCGTATCGGCTACGCGTTCGCATGCGGCACTCGATCTCGGTGCGTCTCCACGCGCATCCATCGGTATGCTGAATGCGGCCAAGGCCATCGCCGTGATGAGGGGCCGCGACTTCGTGATTCCCGAAGACATCCAGGAAATGGCCGTTCCCGTGCTGCGCCATCGCGTGCAGCTCACGCCCGAAAAGGAAATGGAAGGACTTTCGCCCGATACCGTCATCGCCGACATCGTCCGATCGATCGACGTGCCGCGATGATGTCCGTCATCCGATCGTGGTTCCTCACCAGACGGTTCTTCGTGGCACTCGCCGTGTGCGTCGCGGGACTGGTGCTGTCCTATTGGCTGCCTGTCCTGCTGCTCCCGATGAAGCTCGCCACCGTCGTCCTCGGTGCCGTCGTCCTCGGTGAGACCATCCTGCTCTACGGCATCCGGCACGCCATCGATGCCGAGCGCGTCAGCGCCGCCCGACTGTCGAACGGCGACGATAACGTGATCCGTATCGTCGTCACGAGCCGCTATGCCTTCCGTGCGCGACTGGAGATCATCGACGAGCTGCCGTATCAGTTCCAGATCAGGACATGGTCCCATCATGCCCGGATCGGTGCGCGCGGCACGTACGACATGGCCTATACGCTCCGCCCTCTGCATCGGGGCGAGTACAGGTTCGGCGCCATCAACGTCTTCGCCGGCAGTCCGATAGGATTCGTGCAGCGCCGCTTCGCCTGCGATGCCGAACGGATGTTGCCCGTCTATCCATCCTACATCCAGATGAAGAAGTTCGAGCTGCTGGCCTTCAGCAACCGGCTGTCGCGTCATGGCATGAAGCGTATACGCCGTATCGGACATACGATGGAGTTCGAGAAGATCAAGCAGTACGTGGCCGGTGACGATGTGCGGACGATGAACTGGAAGGCCACCGCGCGTTCCGGCGAGATGATGGTGAACCAGTACCAGGACGAGAGATCGCAGGATGTGTATTCGGTGATCGACATGGGCCGCGCGATGAAGATGCCCTTCGACGGAATGACGCTGCTCGACTATGCCGTCAACGCTTCGCTCGTCATCAGCAACATCGCCATCAAGAAGCACGACCGTGTCGGTCTCATCACCTACGGACATCAGCCGGGCAATCTTCTGGCGAGCGATGGCACGCCGTCGCAGATGGGACGTATCCTGGAATCGCTCTATCACGTCAACACCGACTTCCGCGAATCCAGTGACGAGCTGCTCTACTCGCTGGTGAAGAACATGGTGCGTCAGCGCAGTCTGCTGCTCTACTACACGAACGTGGAATCCATCACCACGCTGCGCCGCAGGATTCCGTACCTCAGGGCCATCGCCCGGCGTCACCTCCTCGTCGTGCTCCTGTTCGAGAACACCGAACTGAAGGAACTCACGAAGGAGGCGCCCGAAACGGTGGAGGCAATCTACGTCCGTACCGTCGCCGAAATCACTGCCCTGCAGAAGCGAGAGATCGTGCGCGAACTGCAGCGTCATGGCATCGTGGCCGTGCTCACGCCACCGTCCGGCCTCACGACGGCCACCATCAACACCTACTTGGAATTGAAGGCCCGCGGGGTAATTTGACCGGTCGAACCCCTGGGAGCCGCATGCGTTTTACCGCCGTCGTAGCCAAAGACGTCCGCAGCGAGTTGCGGACGCGATTCGGCATCACTGCCTTGCTGTTGTTCGTGGTGACGGCCGTCGTCCTGGTCGCCTTCGCGGCGGCGGACGAGGCCATGCCCCGACCTCTGGCTGCGGGCGTGATGTGGATCGTGATGTTCTATACGGCGATGACCGGACTGGGCAGGGGATTCATCAGCGAGGAGGAGCGGGGGACGACCCTGCTGCTTCGTCTGAGTACCGATGCGATGAGCGTCTACTTCGGCAAGCTCGTCGTCAACGTCGTCCAGGCCGTCGCCGCCAATCTCGTCGCCGCCATTCTCTTCCTCTTCTTTCTCTCGAACGTCACGGTGGGGGCACCCGGACTGTTCGTCCTGACGGTGCTGATCGGAAGCGCGGGGCTGGCATCCGTGCTGACGATCGTATCGGCCATCGTGGCCAAGGCCGGGACGAAGAATGCCCTCCTGCCCGTTCTCGCCTTCCCGATCCTCTTGCCGCTGCTACTGCCCGGCGTGAACGCCATGCTGATGTCCTTCGCCGGAATGGCACTATCCGACGTCGTGGGGAGTCTTGTACTCATGCTGGTGCATACCGGCCTCGTCATCGTTGTTTCAGTGTTCGTGTTCGAAACCGTCTGGTGCGACTGATTCCCGCTCGTTTGCTCCATGCCCTGTTCGTGAGCCTGACGCTCATGATGGCATCGTCGTGCTCGACCACGACGTCGTACATCGACCCGTTCTGTACGGACGGAGAATGCGGGACAGGTGCCCGTATCGCAGTCGTGGGCGACCTTCAGCGGACCGGTCCCGTGGAAGTCTGGCGCGAGCGCAACGATGCCGAGCGGGAGCGCCTGCTGCGGCAGCTCGCCGACGATCGCCCGGACGCACTGGTCCTTCTGGGCGACATGGTATGGTGGGGAGCGTCCGAAGAGGAATGGTCGTACTTCGACAGGATCATGAAGCCCGTGCGCGAGCTCGGAATACCGATGCTGCCCATCCTCGGCAACCATGAATACTACGGCGGCGATGCCGCCGCACTCGGCGCCTTCCATCGCCGGTTCTCCGATGTCGAGGGCACGTACTACGTCCGCACGATGGACTCCATCGCCTTCGTCATGCTCAACACGAACACGGACGAGTTGCCGGTGCCGTTCATGAGGGCACAGGCGGCCTGGTTCCGGAAGACCATGAAGAGGCTCGATAACGATTCGGCCGTGGTAGCCGTCGTCGTCTGCGGTCATCATCCGCCGTATACCAACAGCACCGTCGTCGATGACGACAAGGTCATGCGGCGGCACTTCGTTCCGGCTTTCGTCGAGTCGAGGAAGGGAGCGCTCTGGCTGAGCGGACACTGCCATGCCTACGAGCACTTCGTGAAGGACGGAAAGCACTTCGTGGTATCGGGTGGCGGTGGCGGTCCGCGGCAGAGCCTGTACCAGGCGGTCGGACAGCGGCGTCACGACGATCTGTATCCGGGTGGGCCGATCAGACCGTTTCACTATCTTCTGATGCAGCGTATCGGGACGACCGTCGTCGTCGCGATGCGGCCGCTCGAACAACGGGGATCCACTACGGCCGATGAAACGTTCGCCGTAACGGTTCAGTTCAGTCCTGCCGACGTCACGTCACGCGAGTAGTCATGGTACCGTCACGACGTCTTGCTTGTCTTCTCCTGGCAGTCATGATCTGCCTGTCTTCGGTCTTCGCCCAGGAAGAGTTGCCGAACGACCGGCACTACATCATGACGGCGCGGCCGTTGCCGGTGGCACGGCTCAATCTTTCGCTCGGACTCGATCTGACGATCCTTCCCGAGCCGCTGACGGAGGGCGCCATTCCTGCTCCGATGGTGGATGTGCGTGCCCGGCTCGGACTGCCGCTGAATCTCAGCGGACTGTTCCGCGCCGCTTCGAACTACGCCACGACGATGGTCGAAGCCGGTGGCATGTGGTCCGTACCCATCGGCAACCTCAGCATCGGTGCCGGGTATCGTGCGGCCTTCATGTACGGCTATCTCGACTATCTGTACGGCTTCAATACCACGCAGACGATGTGGCTGAACTATCCGATGGTGATGGCGAGCTGGAGCTTCGGCACGTGTACGCTTACGGGGCGTCTGGAGGCCGAACTCATCACGTCGCGTCAGCAGCGCATCGAAGGGCAGTTCGTCGAGGCCACGAAGAGGATCTTCAACGGAGGGTCACTGACCATCGCCATCGAGCAGCCGTTCTGGAAACAGACGCACATCATGCTCGGCGTCTCCCTCATCAGTTCGCGTAATCCATATCAGGCCTGGTTTCTCTACAACACGTTCGACGAAGTGATGTTCTATCCCGAACTGTTCGCAGGATTCCTCCTATGAGCGGAAGAATCGTGCGCTGGCTTCTGCCGCTCGTCGTCCTCGCAGGATGCGTGACGCCGCTCGAGGACATTCTCGATCCGGCCATCGATCTCGACGACGTCGAAGCATCCGTCACGCTGCTCGACACGACCGTCAAGGAAGACATGGGAGGCGTCTACAGCGTCGAGGAGGGTCAGCAGCAATTCGGCGATACGATAGCCTTGCGCTGGAATGCGCGGGACCTCAGCGGTTTCGGTACGCGTAACGTCTGCTTCCTCACCATGCGTGGCGGAGTGCGCGGCGATACCGGCGTGATCGAAGGAACGTGGCGCTTCACCACGGGTTCGTCCACAGGTATCATACGTCTGCGGGCCCTGCCCGACGAAGGCGGCCGTGCATTGAGCGGCGGAACGGTGAAGGCCAAGGACATCGTATGGCGCGGTACGTGGAGCGGCGCCGACGGCGCGAATGCGCGACCTCTCGTCCTGCGCGGAAAGCGGGCCCTGTTCCGCAGACCGAACGGCTTCAGCATCATCGCGCATCGTGGTGGCGGACGCAATTCCGAGCGTTACGGCGTATCGGAGAACAGCCTCGAGATGATGCGACTGGCGAGCAGACTCGGTGCGACGGGTATCGAAATCGATGTCCATCGTACGAGGGACGACCAGGCCATCATCTTTCACGATCCGACGTTCACGCCCCGCACGATTCGCGGCGCCTACGTACTGGGCGATGTGGAGAACTACACCCTGCGTCAGATCAAGGCCGTGGCCCGACTCGTCAACGGAGAACAGATCCCGACGCTCGAAGAGGCGTTGCGCACGGTCATCGATGAAACGCCGCTGGAGATGGTGTGGCTCGACATCAAGGCCGAGACGATCATCGACAGCATCATCGCGGTGCAGAAGAGGATGATGGAGTATGCGGTACAGCAGCGGCGTACGGTGAAGATCTACCTCGGCATACCTACGTCGGAAGTTCGCGATGCCTACCTGGCGAGCCCGCTGCGAGGTGCCGTACCCGTCCTCTGCGAACTCGACGCGAATTCCGTGAGGGCCGTCGACGCCGCCGTTTGGGCGCCGCGCTTCACGGCGGGGCTTCAGCTCGATGTCGTCAAGCAGATGCACAGGGAACAGCGCAGGGTCTATGTATGGACGCTGGACGATCCGAATTTCATGCGTTCGTTCCTGACCGACGGAGACTTCGATGGCGTACTGACGAACTATCCGATGCTGCTGGCCGCCATTTTCTATACGAGGGCGCTATGATGCGGTACATCTGGGGCCTGATCGTCATCCTTGCCGCTGCCGTTTCGTTGCATGCGCAGCAGACGGACAGTACGCACGGCGTCGATACGACGCTGCCTCCGAACGTCTACCGTCTCAAGCTCTTCGTATCAGGAGGCATGCAGTTCACGGTGTTCAAGGAGCCGACGACCGCCGTCGGCAACCGTCGCAGCTTCACCATGCCCACGTTCAACGTCCGTGCCATGTGGAAGCCCGAACACCTGCTCAGCGTGGGACTGATGTCGGGCTATACGACACTGGCCCGCGAGACGCTGACGGCCCAGGACATTCCGCAACTGCAGGGCGACCTTCACCTGGAGCTCGACGCCATACCGATGATGATGGTCTTCGCCATGCAGCAGTACGGTGTGGAAGTATCCGTCGGTATCGGAGCCTACTATCTCACGTCGACGTCGACAGGATCGCGTCTGGGCGATACGCGCAGCACGGACTTCACCCTGGGCGTTTCTCTGCTGGCCGGATATACCTACAAATTCACCGACCGCTTCGGCCTCGGAGTCGAAGCCGGCCTGCACAACCTCAGCTCCAGAGGGATATTCGGCATCGCGCCGGCGCTGAGGCTGGAATACGACTTCTACACGTACTGATCCGCACCGGCGGACCGGAACCGCGGGAGACGTCGACGCGTCGGGGATGCGTCGGACATGACCGTTCAATGAACAAAAATTAAGTTGACCTCGTTGCGAGGAACGTGCAGGTTGCATGCCATGATGTTCGGTATGCCATATCTCTTCCGCGGTTCCCTGGTTCAGCCTTTGCGCCGTCCCGCAGCCGTGCCGGACAGGCGGAAGTCGTCGGATGGCAAGGGTGCGGGCGATCGGCTCCATGCGCTGGACTTCGCACGCTTCATCGCCATGCTGTTCATGATGCAGGGACACGTCCTGGACGCCCTGGTCGGTACGGCGTGGATCGATGTTTCCGTGTTCCCCTGGAACATCTGGCATGCCTTCCGCGGATTCACCGCTCCCGTGTTCCTCATGGTCTCCGGCGCCGTCCATGCCTTCGCATCGAAGCGCGGCGAGAACGGACTCATCCGTGAGGATGTCCTGGCCAAACGTATCCGGTGGGCATTGACGATCATCGGTATCGGCTATCTCCTCGTCATGCCTGCGAACAGGATATGGGATCTGCCCTTCGTTCCGTCGCAGGTCTGGGCTCCCGCGCTGTCGGTGAACATCCTCCAGCTTACGGGCGTGACGATGCTCATGTTCGTGATCGTGATGCATACGACGCGATCTGTACGCGACATGGGACGTCGTGGGTTGTTGACGGGGCTGGCCATCGTGGCACTGACGCCACTCATGCAGTACGTGCCGCCGTCCATGCTTCCTGCCTGGGTGATGTCCTACCTCAATCCGTCCACGGGCTCGCTCTTCCCGATCTTCCCCTTCAGCTCCTTCCTCTTCTTCGGCATCGCGGTCGGTGCCTACCTGCATGGCATCCCGGCCGAGCATCGTAACGAACACATCAAGCGCTACGGCTGGCGCGCAGGTGGCGTCATGGCCGCATGTGCCACGCTCTGCTACTATGCGGCGCTCGGTATGGGAGTGCCGGACAGCGCCCTGGCATCGTCGACGAGCGTGCTGCTCGTTCTGCAGCGCCTTGGCGTCGTGCTCATGATCTTCAGTGCGTCGGTCGTTCTGCTCGAGCGGACGTGGAAGCTCAGGAACTGGTATTCGATGTTCGGCAAGAAGTCGCTCTATATCTACGTCATCCATCTCGTGCTGCTCTTCGGTACGCCGTGGTTCGACGGCATCGGCCGCACACATTTCCGGGTCTTCGATCTCGCCACCGGTCTCGGCTTCGTCGCCCTGATCATGACGTCGACGCTGATCCTGGCCTTTGCCATGGACCGATTCGAACGCTATCCGTGGAAGCCTGCCCACCGCAGGGCCCTTTCACTCGCAGCCTGTCTGCTCCTCGGGTGGCTGCTGATGGTCTGAGATCATCGTTCTCCTGATCCGATCGTTCCGTTGTCTTCCGCTCCCGAGCGGCAGGCCAGGCCGAGTCGTGACCTGTCGTCGGTACACCATGTCGTCCTGTCGATTGCGTTCCATATGGAACGATATGATCGTGAACCGTCATCCGAGACGCCCACCTCCGTCGCCGTGATCATGATACTTGTATGAATGATTCGGAATACGTTGTTCGCAAAGCTCCATTCCTCATTCGTGAAATGAATATCCCGGACGGTATCACTATGACAGTAGATGTCATAGTCCTTCCGTTACGTTCGCACGAAGAAAGGTGATCGAAGCCAGTGCATGGCAACGAGGACCGGACGCTATGGGCATGGCGAACGGGTGCGTCGGAAACCGCACAGAATGAGGCAGGGAGATTCCGCACGATCTCCCTGTCCATTCGAAGAACGGATGGCGGATAGATGTGGTGAACATGGAATCGTATGAACGATGCGGAACGGTATCGTCTCGGGGAAGCCGCTGCCGTGAGTGACCGCACTGAGTGAAGCGGAGAGGTCTGCGAAGGGGCCTCTCCGTTTTTTTGTCACGTCCGTTCTCGTTTTCTCCGTGACGTTTTCATTGGTCCGCGCTCCTTGCATTTGAGGTGCATAGGTCCGATTCATGATATCTCGCGTGTCCATAGATGATGTCCCATTGTTCATCAACGGATGTCATAGTCTGAACAAGTGTCGTAGCTGCCGTCGTCCGGCTTGGCGATAACATCGCGTCCGATCGGTGTATGTGTGGTCTCCGATCGGTGTCCGGTATGAACGACGGGCTCGCCCCCACGTTGGGCCAGTGCATTTGGGCAATCGTGACCGATGAATGGTCCGTTGGTGAAGGCACGGTATCGCGATGCCGATGCCGTCGAACACAGACAGTCGCAATGCGTGCTGCCAGGATAGAGAACCGTAACTCTCGATACTTCCGGAGTCCTTCCATGATTCGCATACAGGGGTGGATCGCTCTCATCATGACGCTGACGATGTGCTCGGCCGTCATGCCTTCATATGCGCAGGACGACGACGTCGTGCGCCGTACTGCCGTCCTCGGCAGCGAAGACTTCGATGCCGATGGTTTCCTTGATACCGTCACGGTGACCGTCCGCTACGATGCGGAGCATGGAAAGCGCTATCGCGGTGTGAACCTCGCGGCCATCCTCTGGGGCTACGACGCGGAGAACAAGGACGCCGTGGCCGATACGACCGTCCTGGATGTGACGCTGGATGGCGGGGAGTCCATGGATGCCTACTTCTACGACACGGACAAGGATGGCATCCACGACATCGTCGTCTATGCGTCGAAGAAGCAGGACGGCGAGACGGTGCGCCGACGCTGGGTCATCCGTCCGGATGCGGACATGAAGACGCAGAACGCGCTCGCGTTCCGGGGTGCCAGCATGCGCACCCAGGCCGCAGCATGGATGGAGGACATGGATGCCGCCGATACGACGCAGTCGCGGAAGATCAGAGGGACGGGCTATACGGTGACGCCGCTCAACCACCGCTCACGCAGCGAGAAACGTATACCCCGTGCAGCGGATACGATCCTGATGAAGACGCCGGAAACCACGCTCACGCTGGCACCGAACCCTGCGACGAACGAAGTCCGGATGCATCTGAAGGCGGAGAATCTGTCGTCGCCGATGCTGAGGATCATGGACAACACCGGACGCCTCGTGATGCATCGGCGCTTGAGCGATGAAGCGATGACGGGAATGTCCGTGATCGATATCCGGAGTCTTTCCTCCGGAAGCTATGTGGTGAAGATCGTCGACGGTGGACGCACGATTGTCGAATCCATTCTCGTGGTGCAGCGATGAGAACAACATCAGAATTATTGTCGATGTCGACATCCTTCTTTCCGGAGTTCGCGATGATGCGCCGTTCCCTTCTTTCGCTGATGATCGTCGCCCTCGGTATCGGTATGGCGTCTTCGACCGCCACGGCCCAGACCAGCCTCAACGCGATGACGGGTGAGATGTCCTACGTCTATCCCATCACGAGCACGACCGTCAACACGGCGCCGGTCGACGTCCATCTCGCATGGCTTCCGAGCCTCGAGCAGGTATACTATGTCGGAGGGTCGTACCGTTTCGGCATCAACAACCCACCGCTCACGACCGGCTACAATCAATGGACGACATGGCCGCGTCGACATGGCGGCTGGGCCATCTGCGTCAACGGCTTCGTCGTCCAGCTCTTCAACTACGTCCAGAGGTATACATCCGAGTCGCAAGGCTCTACACCCGAGCCGGAAGATTCCACCCGTAACTGGCTGACGGTCGGATACGACGTCTGCAATCGCATGACGACGCTGACCGAACTTGCGGAGCCCGACGTCATCAAGCTCCTTCAGGCCGACGGCTCCGTCCTCGAACTGCGCAATGCCATTCCTCATGATGCCGTGGCCGACGAAGAGGATCGCTACGTCGGTTGGTACTATGTCAACGGCGTGAACACCAATGCCTTCGCCGTCGTCGAGTACGACGACACCTACTATCCGACGTGGATGCAGGACATCACGTCAGGACGTATGGCGGACTACGTGAGCGAATGGGCCGTGCGGCCCCGCGTCGTGCGCTACTATCCCGGTGATGGGCTCGAATACGTCTTCCGCGAAGTCATCCTGCCCTATGGAAAGCTGGGCCTGGAAAACTATGCCAGTCCGCCGGAATCGCTCGTCGGCGTCACGCCGACGGTCTTCTATCTCGAAGAGATCAACCGCGACAACGTCAATATCCTCACCTTCAAACGCTCGAAACACTATCCGTCGGATACGGACCACGATCTGACGCCGGGCCGTGCTCTCGTGGAAGAGTTCCACGGACACCGCATCTCCTACGAGAACAACTTCGTGACGATCGAGGCCGAAGGCCACACGCATCGTCTGCTCATGACGGACCAGTTCACGGTACCGTCGAACGACATCAACGGAGCGACGAGTTATCTGGACGACGAGGCGAACACGACGCGTTGGGCGGACTACGGCTCGCGTACCCGCAGTTACTACAGCAACCTCGTCGCCGATTGGGTCAACGGCGCCCGGATGATGATCCGTGCCATCGTCCAGCCCAACGGCGAGGTCACGAAGATCGCCTACGAGAAGTACGAGCGCAACTCGCCATTGGCGTGGTGGAGCGGCTTCCGTCCGACGAAGATCACGACGCGCCAGGAGATCACCGACGTCGTCTATTGGGATCCGGGTCCTCTGGAAGGATACACTACCGGATACTACGACGACTGGTACTTCGAAGAGGCGAAGCGTAACTGCCAGCCCAACGTCAATACCGTGATCAAGAGTATCACGCTGTCGACGAACCATACGACGCCGAAGGAGCTTCGTCGTACGTTGTTCGACTGGTACAATCCCACGGCGACGCCGGATACGGGATCCTATACGACGAGAATTCGTGTGGAAGACCGTACGCTCCTGACGGATCAGCTACGGCAGAAGACGCTCAACTACTGGTCATGGAGAGCCGTCACGCCATCCATCGATGCGGCCCTCGACAAGCCGTTCCATCGCTTCCTGCGCAATTCCTTCGATACGACGGGTGACGTCAAGACGTCCACCAGAAGGGTGGAGGAGCAACTGGTCGGCGGCGCCAACATGTCCTTCTATCCGACGGAGACGAAGACGTGGATCCGCGACGGTCTGGCCAATGCCGATCTGCTGACCAGCTACGAAACGTATGCCTATACGTTCACCGACTATCACAACATGACGCACGGGACGTACGGCAATCCTTCCACGGCCATGAAGAGCGCCTACGGCAAGGGTGTCGCCACGACGACGAACACGATCTACGAGCCGACGTCGACGACGAACGTCTTCCGCACCATCGAAACGTCGCTGGCGACGAACATGCTCTATTTGACGAAGACATGTACGTACGACGATACGGTGCTCGCCGAGTCAGCCACACGCCGTGCTCTCGACGCTCTGCGTAATGGTTCGGGCGCGATCACGAACTTCTCCCCGACACTCACCGTCAATCCGGCCTACATCTATCATACGTTCCAGCTCTGTCCCGTCTGGGGACTGCCATCGTCCATATCCGTGAAGGATGGTCTGGGCAACTTCCTGGGCGGCAGGGACGTGACCTATCAGACGACCACCGCCTGCAATCTTCTCGTCGAAGCGCTCCGTGGTTCGCCACTGGACATGACGTCGTATGGCATGGCCGATGGTACCGGCCTGAAGGCGACGGCGCCCAGTACCGTACAGACTCTTCTCTACACGAACGGCAGCAGGGCCCGTCTTCCCCGACAGCTCATCGGGCCGCAGGGCTCGCAGATCATGCTGTACTATGCGTCCGGAGGCGCACCCAGCGCCAGCCGGGTGAACAATGCCGGTACGACGACGACGGGCGTCGCCATCAACGACTTCGACTATCTGCACGACGATCCCATCGCCGTCGTGCCTGCCGTCCGTCGCATGAATCCGGGCGGAACGGCCATCGACGTCGTGTCCCTGCCGACACACCATGGCTCGACCGTCGACGGACGCGAGACGACGTCCTATGGTCCCGCCAAGGTCCTGACCTATGGCAGGGCAAGCGTTACGGATACCAGTGCCATGGCCTGGGCTCCGGGCGATATCCCATCGACGGGATGGACGGATCGTCCGCCCTACGTCAAGATCTGGAATCATCAGACCGAGAACGATCAAACCTTCACGCAGGCCGTATGCTATGTGCCGACGGTTCCAGCCGCCACCACGACCTATGATGACTATCGCCTCCGCACGATGGAGGAAGCTCTCGTCGTCCAGCGTCTGTGTGCCAACCTCGGTGATGGCCGCACGATGGAGCAGAACAGTACGATCAACCTGAACTACGTCGCCAATACTGGCGACTATCTGCATCGCGAAGCCGCCGACATCGACGACGGTCACCTGCGCGTCGTCGTCACCGGCCTCTCCGCACTCGAATGGACCTTCCTCGGCAAGGTGACCTTCAGCGGCGGGGGACTCGTGACGCCGGTGCAACTGGACTACGAGTTCTCGCGCGACCACGTCTTCGATCCCGTTCTCGCCGACACCTTCGCCATCTGGGAGATTCCGCTCGACGAAGATGTCCTCACGGCCATGAAGGCCATGGGCACGGGCAATACGATGCAGATCGAAATCACCGTGTCGCCGACGGCAGCCGGCAAGGTTCCGTATCTCGAACTGGCCTGCCATGCCGAGGATGCCGCCCCTCGTCTCGAGTTCTGGAAGTCGTCCACCATCAACGCCATCGTCGGCAACCGTCCGGACAAGGCATCGAAGGACTTCACGGCGGCCATGATCATGAAGCATGCCGACAACAAGGCCGATGTCTTCACGAAACTCGATCAGTCGTCTCAGCACGTCGGTACGGCATCGTATACCGCGTCCACGGCCAGTCTGTTCGGACGCTACGGCAA
>MKVH01000020.1 GCA_001899175.1 Candidatus Kapaibacterium thiocyanatum
TCCGACAGCTTCGTACGCTTCTGACGCACACGGTTGCCCATCGCGTCGTACAGGTACTCGATACGGTACGTCGCATTCGTGATCTGCTTGATCTTCCCGTACGGCGTCCACACGATGCCGTTCGCAGCGATACCTGCCGCCACATCCTTGGTGAGATTACCGATCGCGTCGTAGGCGTAGTTGCCGTTCGCCTGCGTTTCATCGAGATCGTTGGTATAGGACGAGGCAGCACCGGTTGTTGCATCCACCACCTTGTCCAGCAGGTTGTTCGTACTCGCGACCATCGTATAGGTCAGGTTGTCTACACTCTGCGCACTGGCGTCCTGACGTTGTACGGTCTTCAGATTTCCATTCGGATCGTACGTGTATGCCGAACCCAATGCTCCCAGACCCGCAGGCTTGCTGTCCCACGACGTGCCGCCGGTCGCGCGGTTCACGCCCGTGTCCGCTACGATGCGGTTCAGGAAGTCATAGCCATACAGCTCCGCCAATGCCCTGGTCGGTGTACCGTTGATGTCACGGGCGCTGTGAATCCAGCCCGCGATGTTGCCGTTGTACAGACTCGTCGGCGTGTACGACCAACTATTACCCTGCTCGTACGGTGAGCCGCTCTTCACGAAGTCGTTCGCATAATAGCTCAGCGTCATCCCGAAGGCGTCCTTCGGATAGTCGCTTCCACCGCCACCATCATTACCAGGGTCGTTCGCATTGTCCAGCGACGGATGGTTGATACCCTTCAGCCAGCCGTGGATCGTGTACGCATGGTCCACACCCGACACCTTCTCCTGACCCAGTGCCATGCGCTGCAGCGGACCATGGGCATAGTACGCGTAGCCCGCATCCCGCTCCCAGATCACGCTGTCCGTGCTCGTCTTCACCTCCGTCACCCGCAGGTCCGCATCGTAGGCGTACTTCACGAAGTACCGGTCCTGATACCCGCGCTGATAGTTCATCTGCATCACCTTCCCGGTGATGAGGTCGTATTCGTAGTCCACCTTCACCGGCGACGTCATGCCGGGAAGGGCGCTCACCACCCATTCCACGTTCCCATGCGGATCGTATGAATAGTACGTCGTCACCCGGTCGTCCGTCGTACCGCTACTGCCGTCCTCGTCCGTCACCGCAGTGCTCACGCGGTTCAGCAGGTAGCGTTGCGTGAGGGAAGCATACGGCGACGGCAGCGTCGCGGCCGTCGAATACGTCGTCTCCACGTGATACGCGCCCGAAGCTGCCGATGTCAGATCGGCCAGCGTCTGGCCCGACGAGCCCGACGTCACCTCGCACGTGCGGACGATCCGTCCAAGGTCGTCGTAGTCCGTCACCGTGAACTTCCCGCCCTGGTTCGCCTTCTGCGTCACGCGAAGCTGCTGCTTGTCGTTGTACCAGAACTGCGTCACACCGCCGTCAGGAGTCTGTTCCTTCACCAGCTGACCCAGCGAGTTCCACGCGTACTTCGTCACCATCGTATGGCCTGGGCGGTTCGTACGCACGGCATTGACACCGACGAGCGGCACGAAGCCCTTCGGCGGAACGGTCTTCATGAGGCTGCCCGCACGGTCATAGTAATAGAGCGTGTAGTAGTGATACCCTTCCGTCCGCTTCACCAGCACCGTATCGCGCACCTGCTTCGGATCCCAGCACGTGCCGTTGTAGCTGATCTCCGCATCCTTCAACTGCTTCTCCAGGCACGTCCCGTAGAACTCCTCGCTGAAGTAGCCCAGAAGACGCTCCACTTCCATACGGGCACAACTCTTCGGAAGCGACGTGAACTTCGCCGGTATCTCTTCGTCCTGCACCCACCGGAAGCAGATGTCCGGACATTCCACCAGGTCGCACGACTCGCAGAGCACGACGTCGGCGCACGTATCGGGCCGTACCAGATCGCACTCGACGCGCAGGCATGGAATCACCGTGATGTTGTTCGGCGCGACGCCCATGCGGTCCACGTACTGGAACTCCCCGTTCATCACGCGGAAGTAGCCGTACTGGTCCGTGAACGTCGTAGCGTATCCGAGAACAGGATCGTGGATGCCTACGACGTCCAGTTCCGTGGCACCCGCAGCGGCCGTGCCGTTGACGATCAGCGGCGCTGCCGCACCGCGGCGCAGTTCGAGGGACCACGACGGCGCCGTGGTACCCGGAGGTGCACCGGGGACGGGCATCGACGTGATGCGGAAGCCGTAGCCGAATTCCAGACCGCACATGTCGATGATGACGTCGCCGTAGACGCGGGCACCCACCGTGGACGGCGTTTCCTTGAAGGCGGCACGTGCCAGACTGTAGATGCGCAGCATACCGCCGAGGCCGGCGAGGTTGGCTTCGAGACCGTTGACGCACGGGATGAGGGCGCCGCACGGCGTCCATTCACCGTACAATCCTGCCGGAGGCAGGATGCTGCCCATGTTCTCCTGCCAGTTGAAGACGTTGGGCGGACAGGCCACGAGCGGACGCAGGGGGTCGTTCCATGCGGCCGTACCCGTGAGGTTGGTACGACCGTAGGCCGTGTAGTAATTCGATGGCGAGTAGTATGCGTTCGTGGACGTGACCACCGACCCCGTACCCGTGAAGTACGTGGCGAGGTCGGCATTGTCGATCACCTTGCCCCAGCCATAGTTCAGGATGTCGTTGGCCATGTCCGTCAGGGCATGCGTCTGCCAGTCCAGACCTTCGTCGCGTCGGGGATCGTTCGTATACATGAGGCGGCAGATGTTGCCCACACGGCGGACGAAGAAGTGCGAGGCGCCGTACTTCTCCACGATGACGCGCATGTCGGGCACGCTCGTCATGCAGCTCGACAGCGTCGAGAACTGCGTTTCGGTCATGATGGCCTTCACGTCGAAGAGATCGGACGTCATCGTCATGGCGGCACGGAAGGACTTCAGTCGTTCGTTCAGAAGGTCGGCGATGATGTCGAGGGCGAGCGACGACGACGTGACGGCACGGCTCCCGACGGTGCATTCTGCACCCTCGGGCAGCGAGACCCGGAAGGACTGCGACGTGCGCGCTTCCTGATGACGCTTCATCTGGGCTGCCGTGGGCGACGTAAGGTTGCCTCCGACGAACGTCACCGGCGTGAGGGAACAGTCGGCCTTGCACTGGGCCACGAGGGAGTTCACGGCACAGGCGATCTGCGACTTCGTGACGTTGGGAATCGGCACCGGATCCACGACCGCCGACACACCTTCGACATAGTAGCCGGCCGCGAGATACATGGCCACGACGGAATCCCTGAAGGCCGCTTCGCGGTTCTCGCAGAGCGTTTCGCATTCGGCCTGCATGGTCTCGAGCTTCGCCGTGTAGCAGGCCTGATCACAGGTACTGGGGTCGGGCAGGGTTCCGTCCGCATCGGACAGGCCATCGGCGAGCGTCCGATAGATGGTCTTGTAGCGCGCATTCCTCAGACAGGCGGCGAGCTGGGCATAGAGAGCGTGGACGTCGTCGATGGACTGTTGCGGGAGAGTACAGCTCCACAGCGTATCCGACGCATTGTAGCCCATGTCCGTCAGACAGGCGTTCTCGTCCGCGTTGGTCGCATCATGGGGAACGACGCGCCAGGGATGCGTAAGCCACGAGTCGGGACCTCCCGTACGATCGGTGATGGCCACCTTGCCGCAGTACTTCGGTCCGAGACAGTCGATGAAATAGTCGAGCAGGTTGAAGCCGAGGCGTGGCACGTAGTAGGTGTTGCCGCCGGACGTCCTTTTCTCGAGGGCCACGGCCTTGAGCACGACCGGATCCATGAGGCTGGCCCAGCAGGCCCATACCTTGTCGCAGGGATAGCCGGCAGCGATGAGGTCGGCCATGAGCGTGTTGACCCAGCCGGTGGCTTCCGTATACGACGTGAAGAGCTGAGTGCCATCGGGCAATGCGAAGTAGGGATACGCCGTCGCCCGTTCGGCAGCGGAATACAGGGCATCGCTGCGCTTGCGCATGGAGTCGTTGCAGAACGTGCCGCATTTCGACAACATATAGCTCTCGTAGTTCAGCCCTTCCTCGCAGCCGGTGGTACACGCCACCGCAGGCAACGTCACCGTGCAGCAGTTACCCGGAAGCTCGATGGTCGCATGCCCGGACTTGTAGAGGTTGTACTTCTTCAGCATGTCGATGAAGAGCGACTCGGTGGGCGTCGACGTCGCATAGTACGCTTCGAGGTTGCCTGACGACGTACTGCCGTTGAACAACGTCCGCATCGCGTCCAGTGCCTTGGCGTCGAACGACGTCTTGATCTCGTCCTTGAAGACATCGAGCGCCACACCGCCCAGGGACGTTCCCTTCGGCGTCAGGACGCGTTCGATGGTATAGCTACCCTTCGTCAGGTTCACGGACGTCCAGTTCTTCTTGAGGCGGGGATCGTTCACGGCTTCCGCGGCACAGGCTTCCTGAACGAGGCTCCCCGTATATCCGGCATCGGTCACGACCGTATTCTCCGGCTGCTTGCGTACGGTAACGACGACGTCGTAGTCGCACGTCCGGCAGATGCTCTCGCAGGTATCCTTGTATCGATTGGCCTGCAGGCCGTAGTAGAACTCCACCGGACCGTCCTTGAGGACCGTGATCTCGTCCTGCAGGACGAGGGTGCGGCCGTCCTTCGCAACGCCACCACGGATCGTATCGATCATCGTGACGTTATTGACGTTGCCCTTGTCGTTCAGTGGATGCTGGGAGGTATTCATGGCATCGTCGTTCACGAGGCATGTGGCGATGGTTCTGCCGTTACCCAGGGCGTAGGTCACCGAGACGACGTCGTTCTGATCGGTCGTCACGATCTTCACGACGTTGTCCGGGTTCGGCGCTTCGTCGCCGAAGAGCGTCACCAGTTCGGCATCGGTGACGGACGTACGCACCGTCTTCACCGTATGCGCACCGATGGCATGGTCGGGTCCCGGAGCCGCCTGCTCGGCGGGACGCGCCAGAGGGTTGGCGTCATAGACCGTCCGCGAATACGCATAGTCGCCCGGAGACGGCAGCGTACCCGTCGTCCAGTACGTCTTCACCTGTCCCGTCATCGCCGTGGCCGTCCCGGGCTTGTCATAGTCCGTGGCCACGTAGACGTCGGCGCCACCCTTCGCGAAGGCCGCTTCATAGGCGAGTGGTGCGGTGCCGGACTTCATCGACGGCATCGTCACGAGGGCCGGACGATTGAAATTATCGAGCACGGTCTGTTGCACCATGACGCCCCCCGTGGAGGCCACGGCCTTCTGCGTCTGCACGGGCTGCAGCAGTTCCGTCGCATACGTCATCGACTCGGCGATGCCGGGCTTGCCGCCCGTGGCCTCGAACCAGGCACGCGAGAACTGCCAGTTCTTGTCCGCATCGAACTGATCGTAGTAGAAGCAGGCATAGGGATAGCTCCCGTTGACGCTGCTCACATTGGTCGCCGTCGATGTCGACGACAGGTTCACCGAAGGGGACGGCGCATCCGTCCATACGCCCCAGTTCCGGCTGTCGCCGTGGAAGTTGGGATAGAGATCGCCGATGGGACGTACGCGCCACAGGTAGTAGCCCGTGCCTTCGGCCAGCGTCAGCGTCAATGATGTAGCGTGGCCGTAGACGAGGATGGAGGCGGCCTGCGACCAGTCCACGGCCGTACTGCATTTGGCCGGTGTAGTGCTGTAGGGAGCGTGCGTGTTGTACAGGCGCAGGATCTGCACTTCGTACATCGGGAACTGGTCGGCGCACGTACCCATCGACCATGCAAGGGTGACGGGATTCGTGATGGTCGGTGCCGCGCGCACGAGCAGGGGCGTCGTCGACGTACCGTTCTTCGTGGGGTCGTCCTGCATCTCCTCCACCAGCGTCACTTCCAGCTTGACGAGCGGGCGCAGGGCCAGCGGGATACCGCTGAGGTCGATGGCGCCCATGATCTGGATGCCATACTTGTCGCGGGCTGCATAACCCGTAGAAACGGGGCAGCGCTTCGGGTGGTCACCCGAAATGTCGAACTCCGTCACGGCTTCGTTCTGGAAGACCGTCGGTGTGATGTTCAGGCTTAGTGTCCTCGTCGTAAAACCCGCTACGGTATATGCTCCACCACCTGCGTAGTACATTGGATCAACAGGTACGCTGACTGAGATGTTGTCACCGTAAATACGGTAGAGGTTAGCATCACCGTTGGCATGGAGCCTTACGCGAATCTTCGACTTCTTCACGCAGTGATACGAACACGTGGATGAGTAGACGCTCGGATAGACGTCACAGAATAAAGTGTTGCCTTCAGCTAGATCCGCAACAGCACTGCTTACTTGTGTATTGCGGTCCCGTATCTCTGCACGCTGAATATCCTCTCCATCCTTCTGTGCAAGAGCGGTCATACAGAGTAACGACAGAACCACGAATGCGGTGAACATGCGCATGATGGTAGCGGTATGGTTGACGTAGTTCATCATTTTCTTTATCACGTATTCGATCATCACGATTCGGTTCAGACAGCACGTTCCTATTTGTTCCGTGCGATACGGAAGCCCGCGGCCCATCCTGCCGGTCCTCCTCGAGTAAAGAGCCCGCGTGAATAGCTATTGAGTGTTACGAGCAAATCATTGCCACCCGATCCTCGGGTGACAAGCGAATCACTTGCAGGCAATATGATCCAACGGTCGACCTGTGGGGCTGTTGAATAGTCCTGATAGTTATCCGCAGTCACTTCATTGACGTTACCGTACATGTCGTACAGACCATACGGATTCGGCTCCTTCAACCCGACGGGCATCAGAATATTCTGTGACGGCGTATTCTGGCGAGACCATCCAAGACGGTACATGAAAGCCTTACCAGCATCCGACGATCGGTCTTCCGGCATGTCACCCAGATAGGTATGCGTCGTCGTGCCTGCCCGTGCAGCCAGTTCCCATTCGGCTTCCGTCGGCAGACGATAACCGCTCTTCGTACGGTCGAGCGTCACGGTCTTTCCGCTGATGGTGTAGGCCTTCTCGTACCCCTCCTGCATTGACAAGGCGTTGCAGAATTCGGCGATATCGACGAGGGTCATATTGTTCACCGGAAGGTCATCACCGACCTGCTCGCTCGGATTGTAATGCATGACGGCCGAGAACTGCTTCTGCGTGACTTCATACTTGCCCAGGTAGAAGGGCTTCGTGATCGTACACTGGAAGCGGGGTCTCACCATCTTCCCCGCTGCCGGCATTCCCGAATCGGCCCCCATCATGAACGTCCCCGCCGGGATTTCGATCATCTCCACCAGCGCCGTGCCGGGCTTGCGGGCGGCCGTGAACGTCACATCCTTCACGTCGACCTCTCCCGCCACGACGGAGCGCTGGATGGGATCGAAGACGAGCGTGTCGCTCGTCGGCATCACCGTATACGTACCTGCGGCCATGTCCGTGAGGACGAAGGCTCCGCTCGCATCCGTCGTCGCCGTGCGGCCGCCCGTGGCCGTGACGGTCACACCGGGAACACCGGTACCGGAGATCAGCTTGACGCTGCCGGAGATCGTGACCTTCTTGCCGGAGGGCGACGGGTTGTCATTGCTGCCGCAGGCGGCGAGCAGTGCGGCTACGACGACGAGAATCGTGAACATCTTCATGGTGTGCTCCTTCATGATACCGTAGTTCTTCATCGTGAACGTCGCGCCGTCGGCGCCACCGTTCGTCATGCGAACGGACCGAATGTCGCGATTGGGCTTCATCGTGTCTTCTTCCTGCCGCTTCGGAGATCCGTCACGCGATAGGACCTGTAGGCCGCCCGTACCGCACCGGAGGCATCGTAGACGGCCGAGAGCGCTGCGCCCCTGAGTTCCTTCGGAAGGGACGTCGACGTCGATTCCTCCAGCACCTGGAACTGCGACATGGCCTGTGCGTCGCCCGTACCGCGGTGCATCGTGAGCTCCGTGCAGGACAGCGGCTTCATCGAATAGCGGATGTCGAACATGGTCACGGCATCCTTCGGTGCGTTCGTACGTTCGAAGACCGCATGCTCCATACCCTTGGCGTCCTTCTCGCAGGTCTTCATCCGCATGTCCTTGAGCATGTCGGCCAGACCGTCTTCGAAGGATGGCAGCTTCGCCCGCTTCTTGTCCGCATCGACGATCAGGATATTCTTGCCGTCGTGGTCGACGACGATCGTGCACGTCTCGTCGGCGACCATGTCGATCTTCTTCGACGTCGTGGAGGAGCGCCTGCCGCCGGAGACGATGGTCATCGTGTCGACGACCGTCTTCTTCTTCGGTCCGGAGGTCATGCGCTGCACGAGCACGGTGCGGCGATAGAGGTTCGTCTGTTCGGCTTCCTTCGTGCGTTCCTGGAGGAACTGCCTGAGGTTCCGGGTACAGTCCCCTGCGCTTGCCGACGAGGCGGCAAGGCAGAGCGTGGTCACGAGAACGGGTATGGCGATACGCATGGACATTGGCATCATGGTTTGGAGAGCTTCTGGAGGAACCGTTGCATGAGGTAATTGTATCGTGCCATCAGGTGTTCGTAGCATCCGGCGATGCATTTGCCCGGCGGTTGGCTGACACCACAGAAGTTGCATCGCAACGGTTCGAACTGCGATATCCAGTCGATCCATACGACGTTCTCCGCGCTGGCCGGAGCATCGAAACTGACGTCGTGTTTGAAGGGATAGGCGGATGCATCCAGGTCGAGGAAGCGAAGGCCATTGCACCAGTCGCGTTCCACCCACAGGACGTTCGTACAGCAGTCATCCGACGAGCAGCCAACGATCGTGCCGGGAGCGTAAGAACCGTCACCCGTACAATCGTTCGGAGAGACGACCCTGCGCCAGCATCTGGGCTTGATGATCTTCACGCAGTGCACCCCATCCTGAACGGTCTGCGGTATGGTGGGAGCACCGATGAGTTCGTTCCTGAGCATGCCGCCGATGACGAGGGAAGCCGCCTCTTCCTGCGTCAACCAATCGCATGCAGGAGATGTCGTATTGACGATGCGATCGATCTTGACTTCATAGCAATCCCCGCAGCGCCGGGCCTTGTAGTAGATGGTGAACGAGCAGTCGGTACCGACGGATACGCTGGCGGACTGTTCGGTAACCGATGTCCACGGGATGATACCCGTCTCCTGACACGGGTCACAGGGCGTTGCATACGGTGATTCCTGCGCCATCAAGGGGTTCGTCATCATTCCCGTCACGGTCACGATAGCGACCATGACGAAGCGGAGCATGCGTGATGCGATGCGCTCATGAATCGTGGGCTTCATCATCATCGCGACTCCTTGCCGTTCTTGTTCATGAGGGTATCGACGCTGCGGCGCAGCGAGTCGAGGTCGGGCACGTTCGTCGTATCACCATCGAAGAGTCGTATCGTCCGACGCGTGGGCGAGACCTTGAGATCGAGAACGTCACCCTTGGCTCCGATCTTCGCCGGTTGTCCGGGCATGCCCATGCCGACGGGTACGGCCGGACCGTTGAAGACGCGGCGTCCACTGGCCTGCATGACGAGGGCGCCTGGCGTGATACCGCCATCGGGCATCGACCTGTTCGTGCGCGGCGTGTTGTACTGGCGTTCCTCGACGGTCATGACGCCACGTTCGGTTTCGCGCTTCCTGTAGGCGAGACGTCCTTCGGGCGTATACTGGTAGATGGAGGCGAAATGCCGGTCGTCGAACTGGGCGATCAGGCGCAGCCCCGAGTCGTAGACGTAGCACGTGGCTTCGGACGTCAGCGGCTGGATGCGGACGTCGTCCACGGCCACCGTACCGGTGGCGGCCTTCATCGTCACCACGACGGGTGTCGGCATGGCGCCGACGGTGGCATCGGAAACGGTGATCTGATACAGTACCCAGTCACCGACCCGCGCGATCTGCACCGGCGTCTGCGTCGCCCCACCGATCGTCACCGTGACGGACGCCGTCGTCATAGCCCAGTACTGCATCAGGATGCCACGATGATTGGTGCGACCTTTCTGCAACGAGGCGAGCGTCGTGGCCGACGTCGTCAGCAGACGCCCGAGCTTGCCGGTATGCGCCGATGGCGTCGTACCCGACGTCGCCCCTTCGAAGCTGTCGAAGAAGATCGTTCCCTTGCCCGCATTCTTCGCGATCATGGCCGGAAGCATGTCCGTAGTGAAGATCGCCGAGGATGGGACGGCGAGGACATCCGTCTCGGTCGTTGCCAGACCATGGTCGTCGTAGGCATCGATGGTAGAGACCAGGGTCCACGGCGCTGCTGGCGAGCCTCCGTACGGGAAGCCCGTGAAGCTGGCCGCATAGCCGTTCTCGTAATTACCACGCATCGACGGCGATGCATCGAAGACGTTGTAGACGCTGCTCTTCCACGTGTAGAATTTCTCCGGACGCCATCTGCCGCGCTTGCCGAGTTCGTAGTCGTCGTTACCGACGAGGGAGTTCGGCCAGTTGTCGCTGTACGTCACGGCGGAAGCCTTGATGACGTTGGCGAGCGGCGTGAGAGTATTCGTCGTCGCGACGGCGTTGCCGTATCGCAGGATGGAACCTGCCTGCGCATCGAGCTGCTGGGTGCGACCCGATTCGATGACGGTAAGGTAGATCTGTCCTGAAGGCGTGCCGGGAGGCCCGGAAATGCTCATTTCCCTGAGGGTGAGAATACCCGTCACCTTATCCACGGCCGTGACGTGATAGAATCGTGCGTTGTCGCCGAGCGGTGCTCCGGTGATCATACCGATACGTACGAGATCCCCTGCCGCGAGATAGGCAGCTTCCGCGATGGTCGTCAGCGTCAACGCCTGGTCGGTGCCGGGCGCACCCGTGGGCATGCTGTTGCATCGTACCGTCAGCATGTCGTTGAAGGACTTGCTGCCCATGGCCGGATTGACGAAGGATGCGGGAACGGTATACAGTTGTTGCGTATTGCTGTTGACCGACGACGTGGTGGTCTGATAGGCCTTGAACATCTCGTCGTACGAACGCACGATACATGGCCTGCCGCTCTGCGCGTCGAAGGCGAGATTCTCCTCGACGTGGACCATACCGTCGCGCATCGTGACCGTACGCTTCGGCAGGACGTTGCTCGAGACGATTTTCGTCAATGTCCGCAGGGTGAGTTGCTGCGTCGAGATCGATGCCTTCGGCATTCCGATGTGTCCGATGAACACCGGCGGGAACGGCAACTGGACGCCGACGTCGAACGGCAGGTTCACGATGGCATGTTCGTTCTTGATGGATCGGGTCTCGAGAGCCACGTCCATGTCCACACCAAGGGGCATATCGGTGATCTTGCCCGCGAAGCCCTCGGCGGCGGGTTCCAGTACCGGCACCGATGCGCCCGGGGCGTAGTATTCGAATTCCGTGGACTCGACGATGCGCCACGTTCCGGGCGTGTCGTACGTACCGCCATAGCTCGTGACGCGTTTCGGCGTACCGTGCATGGCGTTCAGTGTCACCGTATATCCCTGCGCCAGGTTCTTCGTGCCCCCGGAGACGGAGAGCGGCGATCCCGGCGGTGTGATCGGAGGAAGGTCGCTTCCGGAAGGATCGAGATCCGTTACCTCGACCTTCACCGGATAGTCCTTCGCCGTGTTGAATTCCGAAACGACGAAGCCTGGCGCCGACGTGAGCGTGTGCAGGATGGGACGCGTGACGACGCGGCCGTAGATCAGTTGTGGCGACGGATAGGCATTGGCGCAGAGCGGACCTTCCATCTGTTCCAGATCGTCGCCCGAGGCCAGCCTGTCGACTTCGTTCTTGTCGTTGCGGCCGACGAGATAGGTCGTCAAGGCCGACTCGTCCCTGATCTCTCCCGGTTCGTTGGATACCACGCCGCTCGATACGGTACGGCCATCGACCGTGGTTTCATAGAGATACTCGTTGCCGTACATCGCCGCCGTTCCGGTCTCGATGCCGGCATCGTACATCACGATGCGCTTGACGCGGACGCCGACTCCGCGCTTGGAGCCGCAGGGAATACGGATGTAGGAGAACTTGTTGACCGGACGCAGGGGTTCGTTCTGGAACAGTGCTTCGATGTCGTCGATGTCCTTGTTGATGCCGCCGGCACTCTGCAACATCGCATTCATCAGTCCTTCGTCGGGAACGCCTACTTCGGCAGGCAGCAGCCATTTCGCATCCGGCAACGTCATGGACCGGGACATGTTTCTGTACTGGAACCGTCGGCCGTATTGCGATTTGCGCGTGACGTTGGGAGCGTAGCCGAGGCGGTGGGTGAGGGCG
Organism: Candidatus Kapaibacterium thiocyanatum; assembly: GCA_001899175.1. Classification (NCBI taxonomy): domain Bacteria; kingdom Pseudomonadati; phylum Bacteroidota; class Eximiradiia; order Eximiradiales; family Kapaibacteriaceae (SeqCode); genus Kapaibacterium (SeqCode); species Kapaibacterium thiocyanatum (SeqCode). The sequence goes on from MKVH01000020.1 coordinate 12,117, forward strand.
AATTCCTTCGCCAGATCGTTCGGCGTATAGTCGTCGTTGAATCTGATCCCAACGCGATTGTCCGTGCCCGATGGCCACGTCACGACGTCGGCTTCCGACACATCGCTATGGCCCGTGATGTAGTCCACACCGGCGAAGGGAAACTCTGTATCCGTCGGTTGTACGGGCGATGGCTGGACCCTGGCGAGGAACTTGAAGTAGATGCGATGACGATATCTACGGATGTAGTCCTTGATCCTGTCGGCGACTTCGACAGCGCTCATGTTCAGACCGCTGACGTCGGAGTCGAGCTTCAGCTCGTAGACGTCGCTTCCGCCCACGCTCTCCACACCCTTCAGTTGCACGAAGGCCATGGCCGGTTGATCCTGGACGAAGGAGTAGCTGTTGGCTTCGTACTGCACGTGGATCTCGCCACCCGAAGGAAGGCGTATGACCTTGAGCTGCCATGCGGCAGGATCGAAGCCTCCACCACTTGCCTGCCGTTGATCGAGATGCGACAGGAAGGATCGGGCGGCATCGCCGCCGTCGGACCGGTACATGCCCCATGGATCGACGGCGATGGGATCGTACTTCGGATTCTGGATCGCAAGCGTGTTCTTCAGGTAGTCGGCATCGCCCGGAGTGGCGTGACTGAAGCCATGGCCATATTCCCGTACGGCCGTCAACTCCGATCGGCCCTCGATCTCGTCCGGATACGCATTCTTCGCATTGTCGCGGTAGAGGTATTCGAATTCGTACGGGGCGATGTCGGCGCGTTTCGCCGCACCGAAGTCTGTCCACACCCGCTTCAGCGTCAGCTTCCCGAACCGCCGGGCATTCATCCGCGTAGCGGTGTGATTCGCATCGACCTCGTCGCTCGTGAACATGACGGAAGAATTGAGACGTCCCGGAGCGGAATAGACGGTATCCCAGAAATCCGAACTGACGACGGGTACTTCCTGCTCGAGTACTGGATCCCATTCCGTCTTCTTCACGAACGCTTCGGCACGGGCTTCCTGGAGTTCGTAGGTGTATTCGAGGTTGACGGTCTGCAGGACTTCATAACCGCCGGGTTTCTTCGCCACGAGGACGATCTTCTCGAGGTACTCGCTCTTGTTCTTCCTCGCAAGACCCGTTCCGACCGGATCGGCCGGATCGCTCCACGGGTTCCATGGCGATCGTGCCCCGCCGAGCAGTTTGCCCATCAGACCGGCATGCTGGCTTCCGGCATAGAGCGCGGGAAGCAGTTGCTTGTCCTGCCATTCGGCCGATACCGGCTCGTCCTTGGCATAGTCGCCCGTTTCGTTATACGCTTCCCAGGCATCCCGGCGCTCGGCCTGCGATCCCGTCAACGGCAGGTCGGGACCGTTGCCGGATGGAATCGACAGGTTCGTCTTGTTCGTGACGAAGAAGGCGATATGCGTCTTCGTTTCGATCCTCTGCAGATAGTACAGTTCGCGATAACCGGAGGAAACGGAGGCACGATCGTCCGTTCCCGTCGTATGACTGCCCGGATGGTAGTGGAATCCCGAATACGGAATACGCCAGCGATACCATCCCTTCTTCTGCCCCATCGTACCACCGGCAGCCTTGCGATAACCGAACGTCGTCCATCCTCCCAGGTCGTCGCTCGTAGGACCGTCGTTACCGAGGTCCACGTAGTCGGACGTATGGACTTCCGTGAGCAGATGACTGCTCGCATACGGGACCCTGCGATACGTGCCGGCAACCTGTGTCGTCTTGTCGTTGAGGCTGAGCGTCTTGTCGTGCGTGAACCTGTTCCAGAACGTATAGCCCGGGTTGTCGTCCGATACCCGCCTTCCCATGAACTGCAGGTTGCGTTCATCGCACGAGTAGACGGGTAGACCGTAGACGTACTTCGTTCCTGACGACGTCGTCATGGCCATCTCGCCGATACGATGCTTGAAGTTGTCCCTGCCGGTCAGTCCGTCGCTACGGATGACGCCCTGCCCCGGCTTCAGCACACTGGCGCCCAGCGACAGATCGGCGTTCCTCGTCAGCCCTGTCGTCTTCGATGACGTCGAGCTCGGCCGCTGGAATCTCGTCATCTCCTCGTTCGTCCGGAACTGGATCGTCGTCGACGACCGGGGACGATAAAGGTTCGAGGACGCGTCGTTGATCCGTCCGTTGGTATAGACACCGGTCATATAGTCGGTACCGGTGTTGAACGCGCTTTCCGGTGCGGTGGATGGATAGTAGAGGATCCTGTCGGCCGGATCATTGCTCATGCGGGCGAAGACGCCGTTGAGCCTCCTGTCCATACCTTCATGACGATAGTTCGCGCCGATGGTCGCTCCCTCCTTGATCGTCGTGACGTCGTAGCCGATGCCGATCGCCGTCGTGCCGAAGGCGATCTTGTCGATGGACAGACCGGCCTCGAGGTCGACCTTCCCCGTGACCTTCGTACTTACGGTATTCCTCGGACGGTAGGCACCGGGTTTCGTCTGCCACAGACGGAAGATGCCCGATGCTCCATTCCCCGACGCGGAGAAGATATCGTATCCCGAATAGGCCGGCGAGATGTACTTGTCGCGCGTGTTGAATGCCGATTCGCTCTGGACGGAATAGTCCATGGCGACGACGGCACTGTCCGTGCCGAGCAGATTCGCCTTCTGATACATGTATCCGTATTCGTTGACGCCGGTATTGGCCGGTCCGCTACCATCCGGATTGGCGCCATTGGTGAATCTCCGGACGCTATAGGTACCGCGGGCACCACCGTGACCACCTGCAACGATGGGCAGACCCGGAATGGCGACCGTCGCTCCGAAGTTGATCAGGTAGTCTTCACCCGAATACTGTACCGGATTCGTGGGCGTCGATGACGAATAGATCGACGTCTGGGTGATGTAGTTGGCCACGCCGCCGAACATCGTCGCCTGGGTGCTGGCGCGCTCGGAGCCACGCTTGCTGATCCCTTCCTCGATGACGCGGTGCCAGCCCGAGATCGACGACGTTTCCTTGCTCTGTTGCGACTTGCTCTTCTCCGCCGACCAGTCGGAGGCGACCGTCGAGAAGATATTCGCCCAGTTCGGTCTGATGCCGTAGCGCATACGGCCGTTCTCGCGCCGGAGATCGAGCGAAAGCATGTTGCCGACGCTCAATGATATCCCGCTCGCGATGCTGTAGCCGGCACGCGTATTGTACGTCACGGCACGTTCGAATTCGAAGACATCGACACTGGCGACCTGAGGCTTGACGGTATTGCCCACGGAGTAGGTCTCGTCCATGGGTTGACTATGGTACTGGATGACCCTGTCTCCGTTGATGTCGTCGGGTATACCGCGCACGTTGCGGTTGATGGCTCCCGCGTTCAGCGTCCAGCCGTATCCTACCCACGATGCGTCCTCTTCCACTCCCACGTTGGAGTGATAGGACAGCGTAAGCGGATAGGTGCTACCACCCGGACCCGGCACCTGGACAATGGGAATCGAATAGCTGAAACCACCCGTGGCCTCGTTCACGAGCCCCGTCGTACCCACCGGTTCGAAGCCGGAGAACTCCGGCTGTGACGGACCCGATGTGAGGGCGCTGGCCACCGTGGGCGCCAACGCTTCGAGTGCGAATACCAGCATGACCGTCCATGCCGTACACCGACCATACCAACCGTTTGTATGAAGCATCGTATCGACTATCGTGAATGGCGTTGAATCTCTCGTTCTTCTCCGGTATCGTCACGTCTCGACATGACGGCATCCATGGAATTACTTCAGTACGAAGACACTGATACCCGTCTTGAAGATGACGTCGGACCAGCGAAGACGCACCGACGATGCCCTGGCCAGCTCGGCTTTCGTCACCGGAAAGGTGAGGAGGAACCGTTTGGCGGATCGCAGGCCGACGTCGTGCTCCATGATGGAGCCGATGCAGGCGACGGTCCGATCGTCGATGATCATCTCCATCCCTTCATGCAGTTCGAAGGATGCCTTGGCCTCGAGCTCGGCATACTCGCCATGCGACGACGCTTCGTTCATGAGCGCATCGTGAACCTGATACCTCGGCACGACGTCCAGCATCACACCCGTGCTGCTGTCCTTGCCCGACATGAGCCTGGCCTTGACGACGTATCGATCCGTTTCGACACTATCGACACCGCTCGTTCGGGTCCGCGGCGTATCCTTGCCGCAACCGGAGAGTGCCAGGAAGATGCAGGCGGCCACGATCGCCGCCGACACTGTGGATATGACCGTTCGATTCATGAGCATCGACTCCATAGGTGTGCGATGGTTGGTATTCGTCGCGATGATGGCGTCCGTCATCTGGCGGAATCACCGGAACCGGATCGTTGCGGCGTCTTTCCGCTCTTGAAGAATCTCTTGTCGAGTTCGGCCAGGACGTCCTGCGTGAGATCGATGGCCTTGTCTCCGTAGATCACGGGAGAATCGGCTCCTTCCGCGAGAACGACGGCGATCCCCTGTTCTGCTGCGACGGCCGCGGCAGCCGTACGGATCTGCGTCACGATGCCGTCCGTCAGCGTCATCTGTTCCTGCTGGGCCTTCGATTGCACCGCTTCGGTGTATGACGACAACCGTTGCTGCTGTGCATCGGCTTCGCGCCGCAGACTGTCCTTCACACGAGTGGAAGTCCCTGCCGGAAGGGTCTCGAATTCGTGGACGATGCGCATGAGCTCGCTGCGCAGCGTGTCCACGTTCCGTTGCCATGCATCGCTGGTAGCCTGGAACGCCTTGCGGGCCTCGTGTGCCCCCTGATAACGATTGATGATGATTTCCGTATCGATGATCGCCACCTTGCCGGACGCTCCGCGTCCGAAGTACAGCATCGATGCGATGGCAAGCGCACATGCCGCCATCCCGAATCCGAGCCATACCAACCATCCGTTCGTCTGCATCCTTCCCTCTCTCCGTTCGTTGTTGTCGATGTTGCTTCCCCTTCAGGTATCCGTCAGCGTACGACCGTGATGGCCGCCGTCCGTGCCACACCGTCGATCGTACACAACAGCATGTACGTCCCACTGGTTACGGCCATACCGTTCCCGTCCGTATACGGCCACTGCGTCCGGTACTCTCCGTCCGTCACGACACCGTCGTGGATGGTCGCGACGTGATTGCCACGCATGTCCATCACCTGGAGCTTCATCGTCGCCGACGTTCCCACCGATCTGTCGACGGTGATGTCGACGGCCTGCTTGCGTTGTGTCGACGCCAGCCTGAACGTAGCGCTGCCGGCTTCTTCGGATGTGCCGGTCAACGTATATCGTCCTGCAGTCTTCGTCACTCCATGCCGCGAGGTCCGTACATCGGGATACGGCCAGCGGACCTCTACCGAATCGATGGAGGCATCTCCGACGCCGACGTGCACGAGCGGCGGCTCCTGGATGTTCAGGCCGCGACCACTCACGACGGTGCGACGCATCGTGCGTCCGTCGGACAGGCGTACGAGAACGTCCGCACCGATCGCATTCCGCATCCGCATGGACGCCATGTCGATCACGGCACCGTGGCCAGCCGGCCCCGAATGCCGATATACTTCGGTGCGACCACGACGACGCACGATGACGTCGAGACGGCCATCGTTGTCAAGATCCACGAGTGCTGCATCGTCGACGTCGTCGAGACTGTCCAGTCCCGCACGCTCCGTACCGTCGACGTACGAACCATCGGCCTTGCCGAAGAGGACGCGTACGTTGCGGCATGGTCCACGCTGGGCGAGAATGTGGTCGAGATTGCCGTCGTTGTCGAGATCGCCGGTCGCACATCCGGAAAGGGCCTGATCGTACGAGCCGTCGCGAATGAGGTCAGGCAGGGGCATGCCACGCTCGTCATCGATGTTCACCATGGATACCGGATGGCTCCGGTCGGTGAAGGCGTTGGCATAACCGATGGTCGTGGGCAGCATGACCGATCGCCGTTCCCATGTTCCCGACGCCCGTTCGTCATTGGAACGGATGACGGACATGCCCGCGAGTCCACCGACGGTCTGGCGCTCCATCCGTACGGCCAGCGCATCCTTCCGGCCATAGTGTTCGCCGGTGCGGAACGAATGCAACGAGCCGTCGGATGCGCGAAGAAGGACTTCCATCGCACCGCCCGGAGTCATTCCGGCAAGGCTCGTCGTCACTCCACCGGCAGGCAGGGCCTCGCTCCACGTCACGACGTCGAACCGGCCGACGTGGCCGCTCCTGCCGCCGGACAATACGCCTACGACGGTACGTCCATCGATGTCCGTGCCGCCGACGAGAAGGTCCGTCGTACCGTCGCCATCGACGTCGACACGCATGGACGTCGTCACCGTCGTCAAGGACGTCGACGGTACGTCGTCGAGTCGTGCGATCGCCCCCGACGGCTGCATCGTCCATACACCGACCGTCCTGCGTCCTTCACCAGGAAGGAAGACGATGTCCGTACGGCCGTCGCCATCGGCGTCGTGCATGAGGACCGGACCGTGTCCCCCTACCGTATCGGCCTGCAGTTCGAACGGCAACAATGTGCCGCGTTCGTTGAGATAGAGCATGCCGCCCGCGGCGACGTCGACGTAGCCGTCGCCGTTCACGTCGGCACACGATACGTACTTCGTCGCCTGCGTAGCCACTCCGTAACCGTCGTCGACGGTCGTATCGCGGCTGAACATCGGCTCCCGCATCTCGGGAAGATCGCAGAGCAGCGTATAGCGGAAGGCATACGGCCCCGTTTCCCAACGCCCCTCGTCATGACCGAGGATCTGATCGAAGCGTTCGATGCCATTCGCTTCGGTACAATACGGTGGACGTTTGACCTGATCGGTCAGGGGGCGGATATCGCCCCTCAGTCGTTCGACGCTGATGAATATCTGGCCTTCGCTCACTTCCAGAGGAGACGGGAAGTCCACCCGTACCGTCTGACGTCCCGCCTGCGTCTTCGCGAAGACGACGGGAGGCACGAGCGGCTTCCGGAAATACGGGACGGTATATCCTCCTTCGTGTCCGAAGACGACGACGGTACCGGCCGTATCCGCCGTGGCGCCGTCGAGGTCGACGAGCACTCCGTGAACGAGCGTGCCGGCGGGCAATCTGTATCGCTGGATATGGCGACGTATCGCCGTCGACGTATAGAATCCGGCGATGGATTCATCGCTATAGGTGCGTATCGTATCGACCGGAACGGAAGCACCGATCGTCGTGTCCGGTGGTCGTTCGATGTCGTCGATGGCCTGCGCATGAAGGGTCGTACCCGCGATGAGGCCGAAGATCGTCGATATCAACGTGCCGGGCCTTCGGTTGCGTCCGGTAAAAGATCGAGACATAGCAATTCCCAACGAAACAACGCACATACACCCCATAGCAGCCTTGCACGCGGCGCGAATGACACCGAAGGCGGCGCAACATACACATTACCGTCCTACCTTCCTCGAACCTTGCGTCAGTGCTCATCGATGCCCCGATATCAGGATCGACCACTGGCGGCAGTGTGCCGTTCGTGAGCGTCCAATCATCGATACATCACGCTCTCGAACATCATTGATACGCATGTCGCCGGTTCGTCACGGAACCCCGTAACGCCCTGCATGTCCAACGGACCCGAGAGGTGCGCCATATCATCGCTCACCTTCGCAGTCATCTTCATTCCGACGGGACATGTATCTTCGTGCCTCATTCGATCGACGTCATTGATCCATCATCAACAATTCTTTACGGAGAACTATCATGGCATTGGCTCCCGGCACCATCGCACCGGACTTCGCCCTCTTCGATGGCGACAAGAACAAGGTCAGCCTGTCCGCACAGCGCGGCAAGAACGTCGTACTCGCCTTCTTCCCCGCAGCGTTCACGGGCGTATGCAAAGCCGAACTCTGTTCGTTCCAGTCGGCCATACAACGACTCAATTCCATCAATGCCACCGTTCTGGCCGTGGCAGCGGATGGGCCGTTCGCGAACAAGGCTTTCGCCGACGAGAATGGTCTGACGTTCCCCGTGCTGAGCGACTACACACGTGAGACCATCGAAGCCTATGACGTCGTGCTGCAGGACTTCGCAGGACTGCCCGGCTATACGGCGTCGCAACGTGCAACGTTCGTGATCGATGCCGAAGGCATCATCCGCCATGTGGACGTGACACCCAATCCCGGTGTCGAGCCGAACTACGATGAGATCTATGCTGCCGTCGATGCACTGAAGTGATCGTACAGACCCTGTCTACTGACAGAAACGTATGCAATCATGACCAGAATACTATCGAAAAAGGTCGCCCTACGCAGGCGACCTTTTTCGTTCAGGGCATTTCTTTCACGAACGACGGTGATCCGTTTCCGACCCCTTTCTTACGAGTGAAGAGCACGGTACGGTAACTCATCGCTCCGCAAGCGCGGTATCATAGGATGATCGGCATCACCTCTGTCGATCAATCAATCCTATCGAATGCGATCCGACGGACGACCCACTCGCATTCCTGTAGACGACGTGGCTATCCCTGGTAGCGAAGGACACGACCCGGTCGAGGAGAGCGGCAGGATGTGGTTTCGACCGTCCGACAGGGTGCTTCGACATCCTCCACACGCCGACGATCACGATGACGGGAGAGCACAGAAGCAGGAGCGACAGGAGATAGATGACGACGCCTGGTGAGTTGGCCATGATGACGGTCAGAACGGCTTCGGACCATTCCCTATGGAACGAACGGACGTTCTCGTCCGGATGCCGTTCCATCCGGGAGTACAGTGAATGGTCGGAGCCGGATGCAGGGTCCGGAAGAACAGGTCTGTACCGTACCAGCATCGGCAGAGCGAGGCGGTTCGCATCGTGAACCATGTCGGTCATTGCGTCGCTCACGGCGAGAAACAACCCTGCGTCGATATGCAGATGTCCCTGTCCGTAGGCCTGGCGGAATCTGATGATCACCTCCATCGCACGGGCACGGGACCATGCCTGCAACCGGGGAAGTACCAGACCCGATACGAGAACCCGTACCAGAGTGGAAACGATGAGAAAGAGGATGGCATAGGCGACGATGACCGGAAGTGTCATGATCGAACCTTCCTTCGTCAAGGTGTTGAAAACAGTGTCGACGTCACCCGGGCCGTTCCTTGCCAGCAGAGGCTCGCCGGTTGAACCACAAGAGACCGAATAGAATTGCCAATCCCCATGCGACCAGAGACGGAACGTCCTGTTGCATTGCCTTGACCAGTTCCACAACAGTTTCCTTACGCCGGGTATTGTCCATCGTTATCGCGGCCACGAGCACGAAGGCTCCGACAGCATTGCCCAGTACGTTTCCTTTGGAAACACAGGTGAGGAGAACGACCTTCGACACATACAGACAGGAACCAATGATCCAGGCCGGCACCTGCCAGGCGTTGAGCGCCCTGAGCTGCCTGAAAACTTCTCTGTCCATCGGAGTCGGTACGATCGGATTCCGGAGCGAAAGGATGGCGATCGATGGTACGAGTATACGACGCGAGTTCCGGCATCCTCGGTCGGAGACGACGAATCAGGACCATCGATATATGATCGTGGATTCCGGATTCGCGAATGTGACGGCCGGAAAAAAGAAAAGGTCGCCCGATAGAGGCGACCTTCTTCCATTCGCGGCTTTTCTCCCACAAAAAGCTGCGGTTCCTTCTATGCTGCATGCCGTGCCGGCAGGCTTGGGATCGGAACGTTACTCGCCGGCGGTGTTTTTCCGCGGGCGCCCGTAGCGACGCTCGGATTTCTTCTTCATCCCGAGCGTGGTGATCTGGTCGGAGTCGTCTCCGTATTGTGCGATCACCTGTCGCTTGGCACCCAACACAAGCTCGTGAAAAGCCCATTCGACTTCCAGAGCCTGCTGGCGGGCGCGGGCCAATTCATCCATGGCCCGCTGTTCCGCCGCGAGTGCCTCATCCATCTTCTCCATTGCTTCCCGCAAGGCGGCCGACGTGAAGTCAGGGTTACTGGGAGAGTAGTCCCGAAGAGCCAGCACCGCCGTAGCGATTTGCTGGTCCTTCTTCAGGATCCTCTGCGTCACCCGTGTTGTCTTCCGTTTCGACATTGATGCGGATTCCCCGAAGCGACATGGAGAGAGACTTATGCTGCATGCCTTTACACTTTTGTCTCAAGTGTATTAACATGGATGCAAACTTAATTGATTTTATATGCGAAGTAAAGTCCTTTTCAACGGTCATGAGATATTTTTTTCAACGCATACCTCTTTACCATGCAGTCGTTATTCCCTGCATGATCATATGCATGGACTTTCGTCGCGCCACAATCATGTACAGATGCTCATGATCTCATTCTTGATCCGTGCATACTGACGACATCGTCGTGCATACCCTATACACGTGAACATGTGAAGGATACGGACACCCCGTATTACCGATCACGCACGACCGTCATGGACGGCATCCTTCCGCGAAGGCCCGACGACTCCTGCCCCACAAACGCAGAACGCCACCCGAAGGTGGCGTTCACGATGTCGTCCATCCGCAATGGAGGGGCTTACTGTCCGATCAGCGCCTTGTACTCGTCCACCCCCATCAGTCCCTTGAGTTCATCGGGATTGGCGAGTTCGATCTTGACGAGCCAGCCTGCGCCGTAGGGATCCTTGTTCACGGTTTCGGGCGCGCCGTTGACGTCGTTGACTTCGACGATCTTGCCGGTGACGGGAGCGTACAGATCGGCGACGGTCTTCACGGCTTCGATGGAACCGAAGGTGCCGCCCTGGTCGACGGATATCGATGCATCGGGAATGTCGACGTAGACGACGTCGCCAAGTTCTCCCTGTGCATGATCCGTAACACCGATCGTGCCGATGTTACCTTCGACGCGGATCCATTCATGATCCCTGGTATACTTAAGATCTGCGGGAAAGTTCATCGTCATGCCCTCCAGTCGTGTGTATCAAGATATTTGGTGTCGAATTCGCCGGCTATGAAGTCTGCATTCTCCATCATCTTGCGATGGAACGGAATCGTCGTCTGGATACCCTCGATCACGAACTCGTCCAGGGCGCGGCGCATCTTGAGGATGGTCTCCATGCGTGTGGGTGCGAACGTGATGAGCTTGGCCACCATCGAATCGTAATACGGCGGGATCACGTAGCCCTGATAGATGTGCGAGTCGACGCGGACACCAGGGCCGCCGGGGAAGTTCAGGCTTTCGATCCGGCCCGGTGAGGGGCGGAAGTCGTGCATCGGATCCTCGGCATTGATACGGCACTCGATACTGTGGAGCACGGGGTCCTTCGGTGTGATCGTCAGACGTTCACCCGAGGCCACGATGATCTGTTCCTTGATGAGATCGTATCCGAGGGATTGTTCCGTGACGGGATGTTCGACCTGGATACGGGTGTTCATTTCCATGAAGTAGAAATTCCGGTGCTTGTCCACCAGGAATTCGATCGTCCCTGCACCGACGTAGTTCACGCTGGCTGCGCCTTTTACGGCGGCTTCACCCATGCGCCTGCGAAGGTCGGGCGTCATGATGGGCGACGGCGCTTCCTCGATGAGCTTCTGGTGCCGGCGCTGGATGGAGCACTCACGTTCGTTCAGCGATATGACGTTGCCGTGCGTATCGGCGAAGACCTGTATCTCGATGTGGCGGGGTTCTTCGACGAACTTCTCGATGTAGATATCGCCATTGCCGAAGGAGGCCTCGGCTTCACCACGTGCCGTCGTATAGGCACGTTCGAGTTCGGACGGCTCCGGCACGTAGCGCATGCCCTTGCCACCGCCACCGGCCACGGCCTTGAGCATGAGGGGATAGCCGACTTCGTCGGCGACGCGCTTCGCATCCTCGAGCGTAGGTACGATACCTTCCGAGCCGGGCACGACCGGCACGCCGGCGGCTACCATCGTTTCCTTCGCGATGGACTTGTTGCCCATCCGTACGATGGCGTCAGGCGACGGCCCCACGAAGATGATGTTGCAGTCGGTACAGATTTCCGCGAACGTAGCATTCTCCGCGAGGAAGCCGAAGCCAGGATGGATTGCATCGGCATTCGTAACTTCCGCTGCGGCGATGATCGACGGAATGTTGAGATAACTCAACTTGCTTTGCGCCGGGCCGATGCAGACGGCTTCGTCGGCGAAGCGAACGTGGAGGGAAGCGCGATCCGCTTCGGAATACACGGCGACGGTGCGGATGCCCATCTCCTTCGCAGCGCGAATGATGCGCAGGGCGATTTCACCGCGGTTGGCGATAAGAAGCTTTTTGATCATGGCATCCCGTTCGGATTAGTCCGGCTTGATCACGAACATGGGCTGGTTGTATTCTACGGCCTGTGAATTCTCCACGAGAATCTTCACGATGGTGCCGGAGACTTCGCTCTCGATCTCGTTCATCAGCTTCATGGCTTCGACGATACAGAGAGGATCACCCACGTTCACGTGCGAGCCCACTTGCACGAACGGATCGGCATCCGGTGCGGGAGCACGGTAGAACGTCCCGACGATCGGGGAATTGATGGTCTGACCTCCCTCGTCCGCGCTGGGCGCGGCGGGTGCGGGAGCAGACGGTGCCGGTACGGCAGGTGCCGCCGGAGCAGGTGCTGCGGCAGGAACCGGCATGACTTGATAGGCAGGCTGCGCTGCCGCTACGGCGGCAACCTGTTTGGACATCTGGATCTTGATGCCTTCTTCCTCGATCTCCAACTCGGTAACGGTGCTGTCGTCAAAGATCTTCAGAAGGCGACGTAGGTAGTTGAGGTCCATCGTTGTCTCCTCCGTGAATGGTGATACGGGGCTTGCCGCCACTTGACGGCAGGACCATTATTCCTTGACGCGATCGAGGTAGTTACCCGATGACGTGTCAACGCGAATCAGATCGCCCTCGTTCACGAAGAGCGGAACGTTAACATTGGTACCCGTTTCGACGGTTGCCGGCTTCAGCACGTTGGTGGCCGTATCGCCACGAACCCCAGGTTCCGTATGCGTCACGCGCAGCGTAACGTGTCCCGGAATCTGGATCGAGACGACGGCTTCCTGTTCGTCACGAGCGATCTGGACTTCCTGGCCTTCCTTGATGAAGCGCGACGCCTCACCTACGACGGCGGGATCGACGGGAATCTGGTCGTACGTCTCCGAATCCATGAAGACGAAGCTGTCACCATCGCGATACAGGTACGAGAAGTTGCGCGTTTCCACACGAACGAACTCGATCGTCTCACCGGAACGGAAACGTTCTTCCTTGAGCTTGCCATTCTTGATGACGCGCATCTTCACCTGATAGAAGGCGCGCAGATTGCCCGGCGTCCGGTGAATGGATTCAAGCACGACGCAGAGTTCCCCCTGATGCTTGATCACCGCGCCTACGCGCAGATCGGCTGTGGTTGCCATGAAGTTCGACGTTGTTAGGACAAATCTTTTTCGAGGTTCCGGCCGGATTCGAACCGACGTACGAGCTTTTGCAGAGCTCTGTATAGCCACTCTACCACGGAACCAGAGATTGCGAATATACGGCAGGCGGACAAAACCGCAGCAACGTTCTTCGTTTCGGAATCGGGCGGAGGCCTTGCGACATCATGATGCAGGCAGCTCCATCCGATGATAAACAAGGGACTTCCGTTCGTTCCGGAAGTCCCCTGCAATTCTTTTCAACACCCGATGATCAGACCTTCGTGACGACGAGGTAGACCGGGCCGACGTAACGCTTGCCCTTGGCGGCCTTGCGGATCGGAGGCGGATTCAGCGGGTCGGTCGTATTCACCGTGCGCGTCGTGATACGCTGCGCATTGACGCCACCCTTCTGCAGATAGGCCTTGATCGTAGCAGAACGCTCGGCACTCAACTTGCCGATGCTCTCGCTTGTTCCCTCTTCGTCGGGATAGCAGACCACTTCGACGTTCACCCCCTGGTTCTTCACGAGCATGTGAGCCAGCTCATCGAGCTCGTCTTCCGTACCGACCTTGATCGTCGTCTTCTTGAGATCGAAGGGGATGGGTACCACGGCGAGCTTCTTGCCCACTTCCATGGGACGCACCACGAAGTCCTTCGATATCTCCGCGTACTTGCTGGTCTTAGGAACGTCGACCTTGAATTCCTGGATGAAGAAGCGCGGATCCTCGATATGGATGGAATACGTTTCGCCAGGCTTCAGGCCCGTCACGAGATAGCCATCGTTCGGATTGCTGCGGCTGCCCTGTCCTACCTTCTTGCCTGCAGCATCGTACAGGGCATAATTGGCTTCGACGGGAGCGAGCGTGTTGGCGTTCAGCATCTGGCCCGTCAGCGTGACGACGGTTCCGATGGCTGATTGAGCGGACATCTGTACGGCGCCGGCAGCGGCCAGCGCCATGATGGAAAGCGTGATCTTCTTCATCGGTTATCGTCCTCCCTTGTCGTTACGACCACGTTCGGAACCCGTTTCCGTGAGCATGCGCACCGATCCGTCGGCACAGCCGAGCAGGATGATACCGGCATTGCTGGTACAGTCGATCGACCAGATCTCGACACCGGTGTTGAACGTCATGAGGTTCTGCCCAGTGATGATGTCCCACATCTTGACGGTCTTGTCGAGACTCGCCGAAATGAGTGTGCGGTTGTCCTCGGCGAACGAAAGGTCCTGGACGAGATCGGTATGTGCATTGATGCTGCGGAGCAGCTCGCCCGAAGGCATGGCCCAGATCTTGATCACGCCGTCCTGATCGGACGATGCAAGATACTTCGAATCGAAGCTGTAGAGCACCGTGAGGACCGGTGCGTTGTGTCCCGTCAGGGTCATCACGGGATCCTTCTTCGCGAGATCCGTCGACCAGATCTTGATCGTGCGGTCGTCGCTGCAGGAAGCGATCCACTTGCTGTCGTACGAATAGGCCACGTTGTTGGTCTGGAGCGTATGACCACGCAGGGTCTTGGCTTCCACGCCGAGCTTCACGTCCCACAGCTTCACCGTCTTGTCGAACGACGTGCTGGCCACCATGTCGCTGTTGCCGTCCTGGCTGAAGTAGACACCGGCGACTTCGGCAGTATGACCGCGCAGGATCTTCTCCTGCTTGCCCGTTTCCGCATTCCAGATGCGGACGGTACGGTCGCTGCTGCCACTGGCCAGCCACTTGTCGTCTCCGGAAAACGACAGGTTATTCACCTGACCGGCATGACCCTTGAGCGTCATGAGCTCCTTGCCATCGGGCAGGCTCCAGAGCTTGATGGTCTCGTCGAGACTGCAGGTGGCGAATTTCGTATTCGCATCGTTCACGAACACGCCGAGGACCTCATCGGCATGCTTGCCGACGATCTTCATTGTGTATGAACGCTGCTGTGCCCAGGCCGTGGTGGCGATCAGCGCGATCGCTGCTGCCAGGCCTGCACAGGTGCGTACGGTACGCATCATACATCGAACCCTTGTAGATGAACGGATTTGCGAAACGTAACGACTCGATCAGGAAGCTGCGGCAACCCTCGCACGCAGGTCGGCGGCGATCATCGTCAGATCCTGTGCTATACGCAAGGCTTCTTCCCTCGACTGATCCTCCGGCGTGACCGGCGGTGCGACGTCGACGGCGTCGACCGGCCCCTCTTCTTCCATCGTCGTGCCGATCAACTCGACATCATTCTCAAGCTCCTCCAGCACGCTGTTCTGCTTGAGGTATTCCTTGGCTCCCGCCACGGTATACCGTTCCTGACGCAGAAGACGCTTGATGAGCCGCAACACGGCCAGGTCCCGGTGCGTGTACACACGGTTCCCCGCCCTGTTCTTCTGCGGCCGCAACTGGGAGAATTCCCGCTCCCAGTATCGAAGCACGTGCTGTTCCTCACCGACGATCTTGCTGACCTCGGTGATGGAATAGTAAAGCTTTCTGATGGCTGTCTTCATAACGGGCCGAGTATACGAAAAAAGGTGGACTGGACAGTGCTGACCCGCACGATGTTCCCGTCATCCCTCCGCAACGGCGCGCTGTCTTCTGTAGACCCCGGCCTGTGACGAGATGTTCAGGAGGACGCCGACGGCGATGGCACTGAAGAACACGCTCGATCCACCGTAGCTGATGAAGGGCATGGGGAGCCCGGTCGTGGGCAGGATTCCGCATGTCACACCCGCATTGACGAAGGCGTAGATGGCGAGCGTCGTCGTGATCCCGGCCGCGAGCAGACGTCCGAACGAATCCGGCGCCTTGCGCGCCACGGCATATCCGCGCCACATGATCAGGACGAAGGCGCCGACAAGCAACGCGATCCCGAGGAAGCCGTACTCCTCTCCCACGATGGAGAAGATGAAGTCGCCGTACGATTCCGGAAGGAACCAGTCGCGCTGGCGCGACTGCCCCGGCCCCACACCCGTGATGCCCCCATTGCCGAAGGCGATCAACGCCTGGTCGAGCTGATACTTGACGGCCTCGTCCACGCGATCGCTGTCCACGAAGGCCAGCAGACGGCGCATCCGGTACTCGGCCGATACCGCATAGGCGCCACCGATGACGAGACCGGCAAGGACGATGACTCCGAGATGCTTCATGTCGACGTCGGCGAGGAACATGAGGACGAGGACGATGGTGAAGACGACGCTCGCCGTGGACAGATTCGGCTGCAGTGCGATCAATGCGCAGATAGGTACTGCCCATACGAGAACTGGTACGAGACTCTTGCGCCAGTCCTTGATGAAGACCCTGTTGGCCGACAGAACGGCGGCCGTATGCAGGACGAGCGCATACTTGGCGAGCTCCGACGGCTGGAAGTTCAGTGGCCCGAGACGCACCCATCGTGATGCGCCCTTGATCTCCGTTCCCATCAGCAGGACCATGACGAGGAAGCCGATGGCGATGATGACGATCGTCATCGACATGTTCTGCCATGCGTGATAGTCCAGCTTGGCGACGCCGATCATGAGGGCGAGGCCGATGAGGACACGCAGCGCATGATTCCAGAAGAGCTGTTCCGACGAACCGAACTTGACGGCCGAAAAGGAGGAACTGGCGCTGTAGACGAAGGCCACGCTGAACATCAGCAGGCCTGCGATCGGCAGCAGGATGAGCCAGTCGATATGCGAAGTGGCGGCAGGTTTCATGGGAGGTCTATTGCAAACGTCGTACCAGCGCCTGGCGCCGATTCCTTGACGACGATCTTTCCGCCGTGATATTCCTCGACGATACGGCGTGACAAACTAAGTCCGAGTCCCCAGCCGCGACGCTTCGTCGTATAACCGGGCTGGAATATCTTCGAGCGCACCTGGGTCGTCATCCCCTTGCCGTTGTCCGTCACCGTCAGCAATGCACCACCGCGCGACCGCGGGCGCAGGACGATGTCGATGCGACCGTCCTGACGTTCGATGGCTTCCACGGCATTCTTGATGAGGTTCTCGATGACCCACTCGAAGAGGTCGGCATTCACGTTGCACATGATGGCGGGATCGAGATCGCGATGCAATACGACCTTGCGTCCCAGATTCGGCAACCGTGTCTCGAAATAGCGACAGACGTTCTCGATGACGTCGGCCAGGCGCGTCATCTGCAGATGCGGTTGGGAGCCGATCTTCGAGAACCTGTTGGCGATGACGTTGAGCCGCTCCACGTCACGCTGCATTTCCTCGGCCGTCTGCACCACGAGTCCATGATCCTCCTTGTTCATGCGCAGGATCTCGAGCCATGCCAACAGACTCGACAGCGGCGTTCCGAGCTGATGGGCCGCCTCCTTGGCCATGCCGACCCAGATGTTCGATTCCTCGTTCCTGCGGATCGTGCTGAACGCCACATAGCCGATCATGATGAAGGCCGATACGATCATGATCTCCACGTAGGGCATGTACTGCAGACGCCGTACGATGCCGGAGTTCGTGTAGAATATCTTCTGGAGGACCTTACCGTTGGGGTCCTTGATGATGAAGGGCTGATACTCCTGCTTCATCGACTGGATGTAGTCGATCAGCCACGCACGCTGCTGTTCGATGGACATCGTCGAATCGAGATCGACGTTGAGCATGAACTGCGCGAACGGATAGACCGGACGTTCCTTCTTGTCGGTCAGGATGACCGGGAAATGGATACTCGAATAGGTCAGGTCCGTATAGAACAGCAGGTCTTCGTCGCTGTTGGCATTATAGGACCTGGCGAGCAGGTTCGCGTACAGCTCCACGGTCCGCCGCTCGTTGGCCACGAGCTCGTCCACGATCAGCTTGGTATAGAGCAGTACGGCGGCCATGATGGCGAAGCCGAAGACCGTGAGCAGAACCTTGATCTGCCACTTGGTGACGTTGGCGCGGCCGATGCGTACGCGATCCGCTCCCGACGGCGATGAGGAAGTGTCCTTCATGTCGATGCAGGTTCCATATCACCGCCGAAGATGTTCTTCGATGGTCTGCTGCGGAACGGTCTGCTGTTCTCCCGTTGCCATGTGCTTGATGACGCATGTGCCGTTGGCAAGTTCGTCGTCTCCGATGGTGATCGTCCATACGGCATCCGCACGATTCGCGTCTTTCATCTGCGCCTTGATGGAACGGCGCAGGACGTCGGTAGTGACGGCCATGCCCTTTCGACGCAGTCGTGTGGCGATCAATTGTACGGGGAGCCGAGCAGCGTCGCCGATGGCGCAGATGTAGGCATCCGTCGCATCGCCTGCAGGCCAGCCACCGTTCTCCTGTTCCAGCAGAAGCAGGATACGCTCGACGCCGAGCGAGAAGCCGACGGCAGGTACGTCTCCCCCACCGAGCATGGCGAAGAGCGGGTCGTAGCGGCCGCCGCCGCCGATGGCGTTCTGCGTGCCGAGAGCATCGGTCACGAATTCGAAGACGGTGTGGCAGTAATAGTCGAGACCGCGTACCATGACGGGATTGACGACGTAGTCCACCTGGGCCGCATCGAGCATGGACCGTACGGCTGCGAAGTGCACCCTGCTCGCCTCGTCGAGATGATCGTGAAGGCGTGGAGCATGAGCGACGATCTCCTTGTCCGCTTCTTCCTTGGAATCGAGAATACGCAGCGGATTCGTCTGCAGGCGCCGCCGGCTGTCGTCCGACAGTCGTTCCACATGTCGTTCGAAGTAGTCCACGAGGGCGGCGCGATAGGCGGCACGCGATTCGGCCGTGCCGAGCGTATTGATCTCGAGACGCCACTGCGTGATACCGATGGCCTTGATGACGTCGTGTGCGAGGAGAATGATTTCGACGTCGCTCTCGGGATACGGTGATCCGAGACATTCGGCACCGTATTGGTGGAACTGACGGTAACGGCCCTTCTGCGGGCGTTCATGACGGAAGATGGGCGCCGCATACCACAGCCGCGTAACGGGCGAGTGACGGAGCAGCGAATGTTCGATGGCCGCACGTACGACCGACGCCGTCATCTCCGGACGCATCGTCAGGGAATCGCCACTGCGATCCTCGAACGTATACATTTCCTTGCCCACGATGTCCGTGTCGGCCCCGATTCCCCGTGCGAACAGCTCGGTGTGCTCAAGCACGGGTGTCCGGAATTCCTCGTAACCATAGGCCTGTGAGCAATCCCTGAAGACGCGTTCGGCCAGATGCCAGGCAGCCATTTCGGGACCGAAGATATCTCTCATGCCACGCACTGTCTGGACCATATCAGGCACGCTCCTCTTCATAGCTGGCGAACAGCTCGAGGACGTCGTTGACTGACTTGGCCCCGAGCAGCGACGAACGGAAGCTCTCCGAACCGACCATGCGCGATATCCTGCTCAGGAGCCGCAGATGCATCCCTACGTTACCCTCGGTACCGACGAGCAACAGGATGATGGACACCGGCTTGTCGTCCAGCGAATCGAAGTCGATCGGCGTACGTAACGTCGCCAGTGCGGCGAGCGACGTATCGACGACGGACGTCTTGCCGTGCGGCAATGCCACGCCGTTGCCGATTCCCGTGGACATCAGTTTCTCGCGTTCCAGGATGACACGCTTGAGTTCCTGCACGTCGCGTACCTTGCCACCCGTGGCCAGCACGTCGATCAGGCGTACGAGCGCTTCGGTCTTGTCCTTGACGTCGAGGTCGAGGCAGACGGCCGAAGCGTCGAGAATGTCGGAAATTTTAATATCCATGTCAGTTGTTAGATTTCCATTGTTCCACGAGTGCTGCATACTCGGTGCGTAATGCGACGGCCTCGTCGGCCGTATCGGCTTCCGCCGTCACCCAGAATGTCGATTCTTCCTTGTCCGGAACGAGCAGGACGGTGTGCTGGCCTTCGACGACGCATACGCCGTCCACCAGAAGCCGCTCCTTGCCTTCCGAATGTTCCATGGCCCGACGCATGACGGTACCCTTGGCTTCCCATGGACAATAGATGGCCACCGAAGCCTGATGCCGCTTGGGGAGCGTACGGTCCAGTTCCGACAATTGATGTCCGGTCCGTGCGATCATTTCGAGAATCCGGCATGCCGTGAACATGCCGTCCGATGCGACGAGGAACTCCGGGAAGATAAAGCCTCCCCGCGTACCGCCGACGAACTTCACGGCTTCGTCCTTGGTGGCATCCATCATCGATGAATGGGAGTTGCGGATACGTCGCACCTCGACGTCGTAGTCGCGGGCGATCATTTCGATTTCCTGCGTGGCCTGGACGGGAACGGCGATGACGTAGGGCTCCATATCCCGATGCGTATCGAGGAAGAGCTTGGTGACGATCGAGAGCAATCGCAATGCCGTATACCATATCCCCCGCTCGTCCACGAGGGCGATCTTCTCGCCACCCGGATCGAGCTTGAACCCGATCTCGTATCCGAGCGAACGCATGATCGTCGCCGACTCGTCGAGGACGGCCGTGAGCGGATCTGCGAAGTGCGAAGCGTCCACGTAGTTGTTCATCGAGAGCACGTGGCACTTGAGCTCGCCGAGGATCTGGGGAAAGACCGTCGACGTGAGACCGAAGGAATAGTCGACGAGCAGCTTGTACTGTCTGTTGCGGATGAGATCCGCGTCGACCGTCGCGATGAAACGGTCGATGTACATCCCTACCGACCGTTCCGGGAAGTTGAGACGTCCCACGTGCTCGTAGTTCACACGCCGGATGTCCTCGCCGAAGAAGTAGCGTTCGATCGACTTCGTTCCCGACAACGGAATGTCGCGGCCGTCGCGGCCGAACAGGATGACGTCGGTCTTGTCGGGATGGCTCGGCGAGCGGCGCACATGGAATCCTGCCACGTACTTGCCCGTGAGCAGCTCCTGTCTCGACTGCGGAATCGATGTCGTCTGGAGATCGTGGATGTTCACTCCCACGCTCATGAGGCCGGCCGTGATTGCACGCTTCATGATGCGGGATATCTTGTCTTCGTCGCGGCTCGCCAGCACGGTGGTATGAGCCCCTACGGCCGTTCCGATGGCCGCTCCGAGCTTGGCTCCGAATTCCGGATTCATGTCGATGTTCGAGATTCCGGATATCCGTGCATCGGCGAACAGGTCGCGTGCCCATCGCTCTTCCTGCACCAGGCTGCGCGTGAGCACCGCATGGGACTCCACCGTCTTGCGCGGCCAGAGCTTCACGTTCGCGAGAAGCTTCGCATGATCGCCGATCACGCATTCCTCCGCGATGAAGACGTTGTCGAGGATGATGGCATGGGAGCCGATGACGACGTCGTTGCAGACGACAGTATTCGAGAGATCGGCGAAATCACCGACCTGTACGTCGCCCCACAGCACGGTATCGCTCAGACGTGAGCCGGCACCGATGACACAGTTGTCGCCGATGACGCAGTTCGTCAGACGGGCACCGTCACCGATGACGACGTTGTCGCCCAGAGCCACGAGCCCGGAGAGATGGGCGGAGGGGGCGAGTTCGAGATGGTTGCCGCAGACGCTCGAATCGCAGCGCTCACCGGGAATGTTCACGTGAACACGTCCGGCCAGCACGTCGGCGTGTGCGAGTTGATATTCGTTGAGATTGCCGATGTCCTTCCAGTAGCCATCGGCGACGTAACCGTAGAGAGGAAGATCCTTCTTCAGCATCAGGGGATAGAGGTCCTTGCTGAAGTCGAATTCCGTTTTCGCGGGAATGAGGTCCAGTACCGACGGTTCCAGAATGTAGATGCCCGTGTTGATGGTGTCGCTGAACACCTCACCCCATGACGGCTTCTCGAGAAACCGCGTGATGCGTCCTTCGCTGTCCGTCATCACGATACCGTATTGCAAAGGTTGCGGAACCCTCGTCAGGAGAATGGTAGCCATGGCCCCCTTCTCCTTGTGATAGGCCACGGCCTTCGACAAGTCGAAGTCCGTGAGCACATCGCCACTGATGATGACGAAGGTATCGTCGAGGAACGATTCGGCGTTCTTGACGCTACCGGCCGTACCGAAATCGGCTTCGGCCAGCATGTACTGCATCGTGATTCCCGCCTGCGAACCGTCGCCGAAGTACGACGTGATATGTTCGGGCTGGAAATACAGGAGCGACACCACGTCACGTATGCCGTGCTTCTTCAACAGTTCGACGATATGACCCATCATCGGACGGTTGGCGAGGGGTACCATCGGCTTGGGAATGGACATGGTCAACGGTCGTAACCGTGTTCCGAATCCACCTGCCATGATCACCGCTTTCCGCATTGGGGCTCCGTTGGTAGAATGATTCAGGAACGTCCCGGAAGGCCACGAAAATACAGGTTTTCGCAGTTCCGTCCCCGTCGTCGAACGGGATTATTCGTCGTCCGCCGTGCGGAGATGCTCGAGCACGGACAGGTCTTCCAGCGTCGTCGTATCACCGCTGACGGTGTTGTTGGTGACGACTTCACGGAGAAGCCGGCGCATGATCTTGCCGCTGCGGGTCTTGGGCAGGGACTCGGTGAAACGGATATCGTCGGGCTTGGCGATCGGACCGATCTCACGTGCCACGTGGGCCCGCAGCTCTTCCCGCAACACGGCGATGTCGGCCGTTCCGTTCCCGCTCTTGAGGGTGACGAAGGCCACGAGAGCATTGCCCTTGATGGCATCGGGCCTGGCCACGACGGCCGCTTCCGCCACGGCCTTGTGCGAGACGAGCGCACTTTCGATCTCGGCCGTACCGAGACGATGGCCGCTGACGTTCACGACGTCGTCGACCCTGCCGATGATCCACACGTATCCGTCCTTGTCCCTGCGCGCACCGTCACCCGTGAAATACCATCCGGGTGTCGTCCTCGTCTTCGGGAATTCGGCCCAGTAGGCCATCCTGTATCGCTCGTCGTTGCCATAGATGGTCCGCAGCATGCCCGGCCAGGGATGTCGTACCACGAGCAGTCCGCCTTCGTCGGCCTTGCACGAGGTACCATCCTTGCGAACGACGTCGACCATGATACCGGGCAACGGCAATGTGGCCGTACCGGGCTTCGTCGGCGTCGCTCCCGGTACGGGGGCGATCATGATCCCTCCCGTTTCCGTCTGCCACCATGTATCGACGACAGGACAGCGCTTGCCTCCGATGATAGTGTGGTACCAAATCCACGCTTCGGGGTTGATCGGCTCTCCCACCGTACCGAGAAGGCGCAGCGACGAAAGATCATGCTTCCGCGGCCATACCTCTCCCCATTTCATGAAGGCCCTGATGGCCGTCGGCGCGGTATAGAAGATCGTCACACGGTGCCGTTCGATCATGTCCCAGAACCTGTCGGGTCCGGGATGGTTCGGCACGCCTTCGTACATGAGCACCGTAGCGCCGTTGGAGAGCATACCGTAGACGATGTAGGAATGTCCCGTCACCCACCCGATGTCGGCCGTGCAGAAATAGACGTCGTCGTCATGGAGATCGAAGACGAGCTCCGACGTATATGCCACCTGCGTGAGATAGCCGGCCGTGGTATGAAGGATACCCTTAGGCTTGCCCGTCGAACCGCTGGTATAGAGGATGAAGAGCGGATGCTCGCTCGGGAGTTTTGCGGGCGGACATACGTTGGGCGCATGCGCCATCAGCTCGTGCCACCAGTGATCGCGGCCGGCCTTCAGCGTTCCCTTCGTTTCCGCCGACCGACGATAGACGATCATATGGCGGATGGAAGGACAGTCCTTGAGCGCTTCATCTGCAGCGGTCTTCAGATGCACGGCTTCACCGCGACGCATGGCGACGTCCTGCGTGATGAGGACGACGGCATTGGAATCGTTGATACGTTCGCGCAGGGCTTCGGCGGAGAAGCCACCGAAGACGACGTTGTGCGTGGCACCGATGCGGGCACAGGCAAGCATGGCGACGACAGCTTCGGGTACCATGCCCATGTAGATGGCCACGACGTCTCCGGCCTTCACACCAAGCGAACGCAGGACATTCGCGCAACGACTGACGTCGAGATGCAATTGACGGTACGTGTAGGTACGCACTTCACCCGGTTCGCCTTCCCATATCAGGGCGGCCTTGTTTCCACGCCAGGTGTCGAGATGACGATCGAGGCAGTTGTACGATGCGTTGAGGCGTCCTCCCACGAACCACTGGGCGTGGGGATGCTTCCACTTCAGTCCCTGCTTCCAGGGCGCGAACCACGACAGACGTCGCGCCTGCCGCTCCCAGAATCGCACGGGATCGTGCTCGCCTTCCGCACGCAACCGCTTCAGCGCGGCCATGGAGCCTACGTGGGCCTTCTTCGCGAATTCCCGCGACGGCGGGAATACTCTCGTCTCGGTCAGGACGGACGAAATGGAATCCGGTGATGGGGTATCGTTCTTCGACGACGTGATGCGCTTCGTGACGGCCTTCTTCTTGCTCATTTGACCAGTTTCGATAGTTCCTTGAAAGTATCGGTACCCGCCACTTCACAAAGTTCGAACAACAGGCTTTCATAGGTCGTGATGATGGCCCCTGCGCTCCGCATCCGTTCGATGGCCACCTCCCTGTCCGTCGGCTTGCGCGATGAGATGCAGTCCGCCACGACGACGGCATTGCGTCCTTGCGCCCTCAGGTCGAGTACCGTCTGCAGCACGCAGACGTGGGCCTCGATACCGCAGACGATGACGGAGTGCGGAGAGAGGCCGAGCAACTGGCCTTCCACCGCATCGGAACCGCAACAGGAGAACGTCATCTTCTCGGCGGCGACCATATCACCCATGAGGCCGGCGATGGACGGAATGGTCGGCCCGAGCCCTTTCGGATACTGCTCGGTGAACATCATCGGTACTTCCAGAAGCTGGAGGCCCTTGATCAGGATCTCGCAGCGTCTGGCCAGACCGTCATGATCGTGAATGTGTGGGAACAACCGCTCCTGGATATCGATGATCAGGGCGAAGGAGTGCTTGGTCTCGATGCGCATGACGGGATCCGTAGTGATTGGCGTCCCAAACTACGATACCGGACGATTCGGCGCTACCCTCGTTGCGTGAGAATCACACCGCCCAGGGCGATCATCCCGCCGATGACGAAGAGCGGTGTGGGCACCTGGGAGAACAGCAGGAAGGACAGTATCGTGGTCATCACGGGCTGGAGGTTGTTGAACACGGAGACCTTGGCCGCATCGTACTTCGTGAGGGCATAGTACCAGAGCCCGAAGCCCAGACCCGACGTCACGACGCCGAGATAGAAGAGCTGGAGCCAGTTCTCGAACGGGGTTGGGCCGCCGGCCTGGATGACGAGCGGCGATGGGTCGAACGACACAGGCAACAGTATCCATATCGGAACGTAGAGCGCCGTACCGATGAGCATCGACAGCGACGTCGTGTGCATCGCTCCGTACTTGATGGCGAGATTACGTCCGAAGACGGTATAGAAGGCCCATGCAAGGCTGGCACCGAGTACGATGACCGTACCGAGGAAGACATCCTCGTCAAACCGGACGCCCTTGTCGACCAGGACGATGGCTGTACCGATGAAGGCGATGACGATGCCGACGATCTTCATTCCCGATGGCCGCTCCCTGTACATCACGGCGAGGATGATCAGCACGAAGGTCGGCGATACCGCATAGGCCAATGCCGCATTCGGCGCCGTACCGAGCTTGACACCCCAGATGAAGAGGAACTGGTTGAGAGGGATGTTGAGGAGACCGAGAAGAACCAGCATCCGCCAGTCCGAACGGTCTACGTGTTGCAGACTCTTCCGGCGGATGATCATCCACGTCCCGTAGAGGAGACAGGAGAACAGCGCACGCATCAGAACGACGAAGGTGGGATGCAGTTCGGACGTCACGCTCTTGGCCACGATGTGCGTGGACGACGCGACGAGCTGCTGCAGGAACATCAATGGAAACATGGGGCCGCGTCCACAGTTGTTATCCGTGCCGCTCCAGCAATGCACGGTAGAGATCGATGATGATCGGTTCCTGGCTTTCGTACGACAGTTTCCGGATGTCCTCGCATTGGCGGACCATGGCATCGCGCGTTGCCGGTACCTGGATACGGCGTATGGCTTCGACGATATCGCCGGGCTGCATCTCCCTGCCCACGAGCATTCCCACGGGGTGCTGCATGATCCACCGGTGCAGTGCCGGGAGATCCGTGGCGATACTCGGAATACGGGCCATCATGTATTCGAAGAACTTGTTCGGCAACGCATACTCGTAGCTCAGCGAAACCGGTTCGATGAGACAACAGCCGATGTCGGCGCCGCAGGTCAATGCATGCAGATCGTCGTACGGGACGGCTCCGAGCCAGTGTACACGCTCTGCGACTCCGAGGTTCGCCGCCTCCCGTTGCAGGGCTTCCGTTGCGGGACCGTCTCCGATGACGCAGAGGTGCAGATCGGGCATCAGGGGCAGGGCACGCATCATCGGGCCGATGCCACGTCCATGATGAACGACGCCCTGATAGAGTACGATGGTACCGGACGACGATATGCCGCATCGTTCGTGCAGTACCGCGGATGGTTCGGCATCCCGATACGGTGGCGTGTTGAGCACGACGACGGGACGCTCCTTCAGGTCATACTGACGTTGTATGATCTCCGCATCGAGCGGAGCCGATACCGTCACGACGTCGGCATGGCGTATCCCCCGCCGCTCGTGGGCCGAGACGATCCGCTGCTTCGTTCCCTTGCCGTCGAGAGGACCGAGGGCGAAGTAGAATTCGCGTGCATCGTAGACGAGCGAGGAGTGCCAGCGGCGTTTCAGCGTCCGTGCTGCCGACAACGCGAACAGGTCCATCGCCGCGATCACCGGTGCGGATACGTTCGCGAGGCTCGTAGCCCTGCGGGTGAACGACCACCAGCGTTGCCATGCGCGGCCCCCGGGATCGTCCCATCGGAACAACGTTATGGAATCATGATCCTGTGCCGGCAACCTGCCCGAGGCGACGATACCGACGTCGAGTCCCTCGGCGGCAAGCGCCCGTGCCACGTTCAACGTACGTGCATCGCGGGCGATATCCGCCAATGCGAGAAGCAGGACGTCCATCAGGCCTTGAGGTGGAAGGTCGATCGCAGGATGCCGCGCGCGTCGAACCGTTCCTTGAACTGGATGAGATTCAGTGACGGAGTCATGGGATCGTCGGCACTCGTGTCCTGGCTGACGCCGATGTCCACCCACTCGTATCCTTCCTGCACGGCCCAGCGGCAGGTTTCGTGCATGATGAGATAGACGGGACGAAGGTGTTCGTATTCGTATCGCAGCATATTGTAGAAACACAGTACGACCTTGCGATTCGCCAGGAAGAGCAGGGAACCCGCGATGGCCTGGCCTTCATGGTAGACCATGTTCAACCGCAGCTTCTCCGGCATCAGCTCGCGCAGACGGAGCAGGTCCTCGAGCGTATGCGTGGGACGTACGTTGTGCCGTGCCTTGTTCTCCACAAGGATCTCGTGGAACGTCGCATAGTCGTCGGACTCGCGGACCGTCACGGCCCCTTCACGGAGGATACGGCGGATGCTCTTCCGTGCGGTCGGATCGAAATGATCCATGAAGGCATTACCATGCTTCAGATCGATGGCGTGCGAAATGTAGTGCAACTCGAAATCGGCCTTGCGGTACAGCATGGCGTATTCCGTGTGCTGACTGTAGTTCAACGTATAGATGAGGGGCGGAGGAATCAGATAGGCGTCGCGAATCCCCGCTTCACGGATATGGCCGATGAAGGCGTCGACGA
Organism: Candidatus Kapaibacterium thiocyanatum; assembly: GCA_001899175.1. Taxonomy (NCBI): domain Bacteria; kingdom Pseudomonadati; phylum Bacteroidota; class Eximiradiia; order Eximiradiales; family Kapaibacteriaceae (SeqCode); genus Kapaibacterium (SeqCode); species Kapaibacterium thiocyanatum (SeqCode). The sequence continues at coordinate 39,929 of MKVH01000020.1, forward strand.
TCCGTTCGCATCGTTCGTAGGCCGTATCCTCGACGACGATGGAGCCGTACGAGGCTCCGACCGGCGACCACAGTTCCCCCTTCGCATTCAGACCAGCAGGCAGGACTCCTACCAAACGGCCTTCCTCACGGAACATCAGATGATGGAAATTCCACTTGCCTTCCGGATGGTAGTCCAGGAACTTCTGCAGATGGAACATCGTTCCATTGTTGCTACGTTCCACGAAGTCATCCCACTCGGCGCGGTCGGCAGGTGTATACGGGTGTACGGAAATTGAACCTTTCATAGTACGGCAAAGTTATCAAACCCGCGTCTGGTGATGGAACTTCATTACGTCTTGAACGTATTCGGACACACTTTTATGGGTGTATATTTGCACCGTCCTGTCCAACTATTTTTTGAGGCGTAGTATGAAGAAGGTTTTTTCCACCGCTCTCGCAGCAATCATCGTTCTGCTTGGAGCATCCGTAGCCAAGGCACAGAGCCCTGATCAGCAGTTTGGCTTCGGCTTCACCGCCGGCCAGGCTCTTGGCGGACATCTGGTGTATGCGATCTCTCCTGCCATCCACATCGGTACGGGCGTTGGCCTTCGTATCCAGGATGGTTCGAACGAGTTCCATCTCACGCCCTACGGTAAGTTCCTCTTCGCAGGTTCGAAAGAACTCAAGCCCTACATCATTGCCCAGTTCGGTCTGGCAACGGGTGGCGGCACGACGAGAACCGGCCTTGGCGCCGGCTTCGGTGGCGAATACTTCATCACGCCGAACTTCGGCCTCTTCGGTCAGATCGGCGTCATCAACATCCAGTTCGACCCCAGTGTTACGACGTTCGGTCTCCTCGAGCCGACGGTCGGCGTCGAATGGTTCTTCGGCAAGTAATCACGACAAGTCAATGTGTCGAATGGGCGGTAGTACGCAGGTACTGCCGCCTTTTCTGTAAGTAGCCGACATGTCCCCATCCCGCATCGCCATCATCCGCACCGACAGAATCGGCGACATGGTTCTCACCCTGCCGATGTTTCCCGTCCTGCGTCAGCGCTTTCCCGATGCGGAACTCGTACTCTGTACGAGGCGGTATGTCGAACCGCTGGTCGGCAAGCTGGATACGCTCGGTGTGATCGACGACGTGATCTACGTCGACGACGCTCCCGATGCGTTGCGCCGGGGCCTGCGCAGGCATTCCATCGACACGGCGTTCTTTCCCCGCCCCCGATTGAACGAAGTATGGGACGCCGTACGTGCAGGCGTCCGTATGCGCATCGGCTCCGCATTCAGATGGTATTCGCCCCTCTTCAACGTGCGTGTGCGTGACCATCGCTCCGATGCCTCCTTCCATGAAGCCGAATACAACGTACGCATGATTCTGGCCGCCTTCGGCGGATCGATGCCGGCCGTTTCTCTCGTCCCACCTGTCGTTCCTCACTCCGCACCGGACGCATTGTCCTTGCCGGAGCGGTACGTCGTCATCCACCCGGGCTCGGGTGGTTCCGCGCGGGACTGGCCTGCGGAACGTTTCGGCGACGTGGCCCGGGCGCTGACCGAAGCAGGTATCGACGTCGTCGTCACAGGCATTGCCGCCGAACGTGCCATATGCGATATCGTCCACGCCGCATGTCCCGATGCCATCGATCTCTGCGGCAGGACGGATCTCGATGCGACGATACGTGTGATCGCAGGCTCGTCGTTGATGGTCGCGAACTCGACCGGAGTCCTGCATGTAGCCGCGGCGTGCGGCATTCCCGTCATCGGTCTTTATCCGTCCACACCGTCGATGAGTTCCAGACGCTGGGGGCCGTATACATCCGATGCCGTGATATTCGAAAGTGGAGCCGGTGACGACATGATGAAGATCGACGTGAAGGACGTCGTCGATGCGGCACTGAACCTCGTTCAGCGTCCCTGACTCGTCCGCAACCAGGCACGGACCCGTTCCGCATCCTCTATCGTATCGACGGCCATGAACATCTGCTCCGTTTCGACGCAGACGAAGCGGGCACCGTCTTCGAGCAGACGAAGCTGCTCCAGCGATTCGGCACGTTCGAGAGGTGAAGGTGGGAGAAAGACGTGCCGGCGCAATGCGTCGCGTGTATAGGCATAGATGCCGATATGCTTCCAGTAGGTATACGACGTCGTCCACTGTGAACGGTCGACGGAACGCAGGAACGGAATCGGCGAACGTGAGAAATAGAGCGCATCACCGTTGACGGAGCGGGCGACCTTGACGACCCCGGGATCGTCGAGTTCAGCAGGAAAGAGAAGGCGACTCACCGGCGTGCTCACGTCCGCGCCCGACGACTGCAGCGTGTTGACGAGCAACGTCAGGACGCTGGGTGCGAGGAGAGGTTCATCTCCCTGGATATTGACCACGACGTCGGGCTGCAGTCTGAGTGCACGCACCAGGGCGTCACAGCGATCCGTTCCACTCGGGAGATCGGGCGAGGTCAAATGTGCTTCGGCACCGATGCGCTGCGCCTCGGCGACGACACGTTCGTCGTCCGTGGCGATGATGACACGATCGAGAGCCGGTGACGACGATGCTGCGCGCCATACGCGTTCGACCATCGTCTGGCCGCACAGATCGATCAGCGGTTTCCCGGGCAGACGCGTCGACGCGTATCGCGCGGGAATGATGCCAAGAATCATCCGAGTACTTTCGGCACCTTGAAGAAGGCTTCGTTCTTCTGAGGAGCGTTGGACAATGCTTCGGTCGTCGTCAGGCATTCGCCGACGACGTCGTCACGGAAGACGTTGACGGCTTCGTTCACATGGGCCATCGGTTCCACGCCCGTCATGTCGACGGCATTCATCGTGCCGATGTAGTCCACGATGTTCGTGAACTGCCGGGCGAAACCTTCGATCTCGTCCTCCGAGAACTCGAGCCGCGCCAGATCGGCGATCCGTTTGATATCGATACTGTTCATGACTGCAAAGTTACGTGTTCGGCGATCACGGTACGCACGTACTGCATGGCCTGCATCTCGTCGGACCTGGTGGCCGGCTGGGGAAGGACGACCGGGCGTTCGATATGGACGACGACGGTCCCGGGATTGATGCGCCTGCCGCGTGCGGGCATGATGGCGGCCGTCCCCTCCAGTGCCACGGGCACCAGGGGTTTTCCCGAACGGGCCGCCAGCGTGAAGGCTCCGCGTTTGAATTCGCCGACCCGGCCGTCGTCACTGCGCGTGCCTTCGGGAAAGACGACTACGGACGCTCCATCACGCATCGTAGCGACCACGGCCTCGAGTGCATCCGCGGCTTCCCTGCTCTTCCTGCGATCGATGGCGATGAACGGTGACATCCTCAGACACCATCCGAAAATCGGGATGGCTCCCAGCTCGCGCTTGTACATGATGCGGATGTTGTCGGGAACATGCGCGAGCAACACCGGTATATCGAAAAGACTCGCATGGTTGGCGACGTAGATATATCGCTCGACGACGGACAGATGTCCGATACCTCGTAGTTCGACCCGTACTCCGGCCAGTTTCAGCAGTATCCGTGACCATGACCGGGCATAGGTATGGAAAACGTCCTTGTCCCGGAACAGGGCCATATGTATCATGACGGCCGTGGCGTAGACCACGGTCACGACAGCGATGGCGACGATGACGAAGATGGAACGCATTGAGCAAAAGTACGGCGCTTCAACGGCATGCCGTCCGTAGATTTGCAGAAGTCCATTGTCCGTGTAGTATCCGAATCACCAAGGGGAGAATCCATGATGTACCGACATCTTCTCGTAGCCGTCATATCCTGCATGATTCTCGGTGGCTCCGCAGCCGCCGCACAGACCCAACCGGATTCCACGAAACCGGCTGCGACGACGGCCGAACCGACCGGCAAGACGACACCCGAGCTGATGGACCAGTTCAACTTCTGGGCCGTGGGGCTTCAGGGCGGGCTCGCGACGGGATCGGGCCTGAGTGTCCGCACGACGATGATGAACCGCTTCGCCTTCGAGGCGACGGGCTTCGTATGGTCGACCGGCAACATCTGGTGGAATCTCGGACTGGAAGCCCAGTATCTGCTGGACCAGGCCTTCGATCACCGGTTCTATGCACTCGGTGGCGTCGGCTACTACTTCCATGCCAACGACCTGAAGGACAATACGCTGTCGGCCCCGTTCCGCATCGGCGTCGGTATCGGATACGAATGGTTCTTCTCTCCCAAGGCCTGCCTTGCCGCAGAAGTACCCATCACGTTCTTCCCCAACGACGGGGGCAAGATGACGATCCTGCCTCTTCCCCAACTTCAACTGATGTTCTATTTCCGTTAACGACGATGGCCGGACTCAAGGACCTCGCTGCCCTGCTCGGGCAGGAACCGCCGAAGGCGGAAGAGAAGGATTCGACGAAGCGTGGCTACGACGGCACCGTCGTACGCCTGAAGATCCGCACCGAACAACGGCGTGGCAAGACGGTCACGATCGCACAGGGCTTCCAGTCCACACCGAAGGAACTCCAGCGCATCCTTGCGGCGTGCAAGGCCCGGCTCGGTACCGGAGGTCAGGTGCTGGACAACGTGCTTGAACTGCAGGGCGAGCATAAAGAGCGCCTGCGCGCCATGCTCATCGAAGAAGGATACAAGGTCGCCTGACGTTCGGGCTCGACCTTCGGGCAGCGCGTCGAGCGCCCCCGGACATCATCGTGGTCCGGAACCGATGCTATCTCTTGTTATAATTCTCGACACGGAGCTTGCCGCCCCACATCGCCGCGATCTCGAACGCTTCGGCATCGAACTTCTCTCCCGGTTCGAGCCCAAGGAAGTCACGCCCTTTATAGGTCGACGGTCCCAGCGTCATCGCGAACTCCATCGTCACGGTATCCTGTTCGAGGAATCGTGTCCGTATTCCCGGACCTACCCTCGTCACCAGATCGATCACGACGCGTGCACGACAGTCGTTCGTCGCGCACGGTCCTCCATCTTCGTTCCTTCCCGGAACGGATTCCACGAACGTACCGATGAAGCGTATCGCACCCGGAGGAATATCACTGATCGATCGCTGCTCCAGCGGTGGTGTTCCGGGCGGAAGGCTTTCCGTGATCGGCTGTTTCTTGGCACAGGCCACGAGAGCGACGGCAAGAAGTGCAATGAAGTAGCGGTTCACGCGATGATCTCCTCAGAAAACGAAGGCTGTTGGATTCAGACCGACGGTCAGACGATGGACGATTCCACCGTCGAGCGATATGGCGAGCGCTTCGCCATCCAGAACGTACGTGCGCGCGTTACCGACCCATAGAAGCGAACGCGACGGATCGAAGGCCAGCGCGAACCATACGTCGTTACCGTCGCGGGAGACATGGCCGATGATTCTGCGCGTCGTCGATGCAGTCACATCGATCTCGTCGATCCCGTCGGCATGCAGGACATACAGCAATCCGGTCCGATCGTCGATGGCCATACCACGTGGTGCGGTATATCGCCAGTGGCCGATGATGGTCGCTCTGTCAGGATCGATGAGGACGATGCCGCCCAGGGAATCTTTTCTGGACGGAAGATTGCGATAGCTGGCCCACATCCTGTTACGGAGCGCATCGTACTTCAATGCGGCCACGTTGACCAGCCCTCTTACGCTGTTCACCGTAGCGAGATCGGATCGATCGAGTACCGCGACGGTACCCGCACCGTCCTCCCCGGCACGAAGATCTCCGAGACCGGAGTTCGCCACGAAGATGGCATTGCGCGTAACTGCGATCCCTTCCGGAGCCGGCCCCACGGCTGCCCGCTCGATACGGATGGTCAGTGTGCGCGGATCGAATTCCGTGATCGAATCGTCGTTGAGATTCGTACAGTAGGCAGTACTGTCGTCCGCGAGCACCATACGATACGGCTCGCGGCCGGCCGGCATCGTCATTCTGCCGAGCCACTCTCCCGTGGATCGTCGGTACGATTCGATCGTATGCGACGTGCTGACGCAGACGTACATCGTATCGCCACGAACGACGACGTCGGACGCCGTATCTCCGAGCCGCAATCCGGGATTGACCGTCGAGACGACGTCCCGTACCACGTCGACGAATTCCGGCTGCAGATAGGAAAGCTCGCTGTTGTCCTGCCGCCACAATCCCTCGCACAGGACATATACTCCACCCGGCCGGACGATACCGGCGGAACCGGTAGGGGCATCCGGAGCCTGCACACAGCTTGCCGCGAGCACCGTGATGAACACGGCGAAGACGGGCCATACGATATGGCGTACGATCATCGCAGGACCTTCAAGGTGCGTCGTCCCTCGGATGTCGTCACGGTAACGAGCAGCAACCCCGCGGGCCAGGACGCGATATCGAGTGCATGACTTCCGTTCGGCAACGTGCGTCGATAGCGTTCCTCACCCGCCACGTCATGGACGAGGAGCAACGCTTCATCCCCTCGCGGAATCTCGATCGACATCGTCTGCGAGGGAGCATCGTATCGAACGTCGGTGTCGAAGACGACGTGCAGACCATGGCGAACGGTGACGGCATCGAGATCGAAGCCCGTGATCGTCGGATCCCAGTATGGACTCTTCCGGTCGTCGAGCACGCGTTCGGAAATGTCGGTCAGGCGGATCCATCGTATCGAATCGACACCGACGGTCGCGAGATCGAAGGCATCGCCGCCCGAACGTTCGGGATCGAACGGATCCTCCCAGCCTCGCGTCGGCATACGCCCGGCACAACCTTCGTAGGTGACGCTATCGAACGGGTACATCGTCCATACGATACCATCCTTGCTGACTTCCACCGTCGCAGGTTCGATGAAATGCTTGCCACTGCTGTAATAGAAGGCGTTCTCGAAGACGGTGAAGTCCGGGCCCGGGCCATCGACGACGACACCTTGTCTGAATCCCACCGTGATGCGACCATTCATGCCGATCGAGCATATCTGGCGTGGATCCATCGACGCGATCGTATCGCCTGCACGAGGATCGGGCGATCCGAAGATGTTCTTCGGGAAGACGCTCGGCCCCTGCCCCGAATGCTGCCCGGTTCCCGGCTCCAGACGCAGGACCGTATCGATCGTCATCCGCTCGTACTGCGCAGCACCCGGTACCACCGACACGATCTGCAGGCATATCATGATGGCGACGACGAGAGCCGATGGCAAGCTGTCGGACGACGGGCGGGTCGGTCCACCATCGGGCCGCACCAGACAGTGCCGGCACCCCGAACCGCAGCAGTGCCCGCGTCGTTCATGATAGAGCCGGGTGAATACCATGTAGCCCGTATCGGGATCGACATAGGACATTTCGCCACGGGCATATGCCTCGTCGTGCAGACGTCGCTGCCGTTCGGTGATAGGAATGCGTGATGGTGGCTTCATCGGGCCTTCCATGCGAGACTCGCGATGATGCGCAGTGTTCTACCCGGCATCGGAAATCCTCTCACGACCTGATAGCCCTCGTCGAGAAGGTTATCGGCCTGCAGGCGTACATCGGCGTGCATATGGTCGGTATGCCCGCGCACACCGACATAGGCATTCATGACGGTAAAGCGGGGCAACAGCGTCGAGTACTGTTCACCCGGAAGGGCGTAGCGATGACTCGTGGACGACAGCGTCATCCCACCCTGGACGATTCCATCGCGCCAGTGCAGCCCCCCACTCGCGATCTCCTGGGGGATATAGGGAATCAGCGAACCGTCGATACCCGGCCGCCCTGTCCTGTCCCGTGCATCCTGCAGCGTATACGACCAGTGAATCATGAGACGTTCATCGAAGAGGGAAGCACGTGCGCTCCATTCGATGCCGAGCGTCGTCGCCCTGCCGACGTTCTGTGCACTCGTAAGGATCGGACTCACCGGAACGGCGACGATGAGATCGCGTGTATCGAGGGCGAAGGCATCCGCCTCGATCGATATCCAGCGTACCGGACGCCATGAACAGCCGATGTCGACGGTATGCGAACGTTCCGGACGCAACGTCGACGTTCCGAAGTTGAGATAGTACAGTTCGTTGAATGACGGCGGCCGGAAGTTATAGCTCCACCCGGCCTTCAGCGTCACATCGGACGATGCGTCCCACCGTAGTCCGACAAGCGGAGAAACGGCCGTCGACACGTCGGAGATTCCTTCCAGCCGTACACCGGCTTCGACGTTGACATCGGGCCACGGCAGCACCATCCAGTTCGCGGCGATCGCAGCGGTACGCCGCGTGACTTGCGAACCGACGTCGGCCTGCAGCGAAGCGCCACGAAGATCCGTCACGCCGGCATCGACGCGAACGGTCTGGACGAAGACCGGATCGACGTACTTCCACTGGACACCGACGGATGCGTCGCGCAGGAGATATCGTTCGTCGAGTCCGTTCTGTCCCCGTATCGTCGCATCCGGATCCCTGTACCGTTGATCGAAGTAGCGCAGTCCTGCACTGAATTCGAGCGCATGGCGATCCGTGAGGGTCATGCGATCCCGGATACCGAACAGCACGTCTTCGTCGTTCAGACGCGCACGGGCCAGCGCTACGCTTCCCTGTACGACGGCACCGGGTACACCGCGATCGGAAGAACGGACGACGGCGAAGGCAGTGAGGTTGTCGTCGTACTCGGCGCGGACGACGGCGCCGAGCGAACGCAGGTCGGCATTCTCGCGATTGATGTCGACGGTACGCCCGAAGGCGTTCATCGTGAACGGGAACGATCCCTGCGTCTGCAGCAGATCCACGCCTGCCGCCATGCGCAGAGCTCCGAACGACGTGGATCCCGCCGCGGCCCAACGTGATTCGTCGAAGCTGCCGTTGGAATATGTCGCCGACAATCCCTGCCTGTCATCGGCCTTGAGACGGAAGTCCACGACGCCTGTCAGGGCATTCGCTCCATATAGAGCCGTGGCTCCACCGCGCGTCACGTCGATGCTTCCGATCATCGTCATGGGAATCATGGCCAGATCGACCTGACCGTTCTGGGCAGAGTTGAGTCGTATACCATCGAGCAGGACCAATGTCTGTGCCGACGATCCTCCACGCAGGGAGATCGTCTTCAACCCGCCTGCACCGCCATAGTTCCGGACGGACAGTCCCGGTACGAATGTCAGCGCGTCCGTCGTCTGAAGCGGGGCGATCCGCTCGAGCATACCCGCCGTCAGACGTGTACGCGGCAGACCGGATCTGGCCACGTCGGCAAGATATGCCTCGTCGGTCACGTCGATGGTACGCACGTGTACGATGGACGTGTCATGACGCGTAGAATCCACGGCAGCCCTCCCTATGCAGGAAAGCGCGAGAACGAGCGGTATGATGATGAGGGGGCGCACGGACGGACCCGAAAATTACGAAGGCCGCGGGAACAACCTTTGGCAGGAAGCTCCCGCGGCCTTTGTGGTGGCCGTGTGATGACCGGACCTGGCCCTTATTTGGGCACGACCGTCGCTGCGGCTGCGGCCTGGGGCACGGAACCGTAGGTCGGGATCGACATTTCGGCGTGATCCGGATGGTTGGTCTTGATGTTCACGACGCCATTGAAATAACCGGTCGTCTTGGGGGTCGCATGGGCGATGATCGTGAGCTTCTCCTGCGGAGCGAGCGTCCGGTTACCCTTGAGTTCGACGAGAACGCCGTTCGTACCGGAAACGTCGGTGACGGTCAGCGGAGTCGTACCGTTGTTGACGAGATCGACGCTACCTGTCGCTTCCGTACCGATGGCCATCTTCGGGAAGCTGATATAGCCGGACGGAATGAGGGCGACATCGCGCTGGACATCGGCCTCGAGCATCAGGATGCGGAGGGAGTCGGCGTCCGTCGCATTGGTCCGTACGCGAATGCTCTTGGACAGCTTGCCGGACTGCTGGGGCGAGACATTGAGTTTGACCTTCATGGTCGTCGTCTCGCCGGGGTTGAGTTCCATCTTGTCCGGGTCGGTCTTCGTGCATCCGCATCCAGGAACGATCTCCTTGAAGACGAGGCGCTCGGTGCCGACGTTCTTCATCTTGATCGTGGCTTCGAGGGCATTCTCCTTCGGCACCTTGACCTTGCCCCAGTTATAGGTAGTGCCGCCCTCGACTTCGAGTTTCGGCTGGGCGACGGCAGCGATGGCACCGGCAATGAAGAGTGCCACAACGGTGAGCATGGATTTCATGGTCTTCCTTTCTGGAAGAAGATTATAAAAACAGCGATGATCCGTCGAATGATCGTTCATTGTAACGTTCAGCGGTAGATGACGAGATGCCGCACCATGCGGTCGCCATCGGCCGTGATGGCCATCAGCAGATAGGCACCCGGCTCGTAATCGCCGAGTATGAGGGCGAGTTCGTTATGCCCTTCATGCAACCGGCTTTCCTGACAGGCCTCGCCGAGGAACGATCCGGATTCGCGATAGAGGGCGATACGGACCGTCGTGGCGCGCCGAAGATCGATACGGCACGTCGCTTCCGATTGTGCAGGATCGGGATAGACGTCGACATCGATGATGGTTCGCTTGCTGCGGTCGCACAGTTCCTTGTTGACGTAGCTCTTTCCATACGGTATGGACTGACACGCTTCGGCAGGCGAGAGGCAGCCGCGTTCGACCTCCCTCAGCAGGTCCAGTTCGAGCATGACCGGTACGCGATAGCGGTCGGGCAATGCAGCGATCAGATTGACTGTGGGTACGCACCAGGCCGTCACTTTCGACGTGTCGGTTCCCTCGGCGGACACCACGTCCCACTGGAGCCCGAGAAGTACCGACGACATCGAAATGTCACCGAAGCTGACGCGCTCCTCGTCTCTGGCATGGTTCTTCCGCACGCCTATCATCAATGGAACGACCGCTCCGTCCGTCACCTCGCCACGTCGTCGAAGATCTATACCATTGGTGGATACGACGACGTCACGAGCTTCGGTCTCGGTCTTCATCGGCATCGTCATGGACGTATCGGTCACTATGAAACCGAGCGAACGCACCTCGTCCTGTGTCAGTAACAGCAGTTGATCGGCATGACCATCATAGTGTCGTACAATGGCGATACTGCTAGATCTGTGATCCGACACTACCGCATCCACGGAACGCCCGCGTGACCGTATCGGAGATGGCTTGACCGACCGGGCCGTATCACTCGTCAACGTCCGTTCCGGGGAGCCTTCCGCTCCCGGCGCAGACGCGCCGTGCCGAACGGATCCAGCCACACTGGCGTGTAATGATCCGTCAGGCGCACGATCGTCACGCATGAACCACATCGTCGATACACCGACGAGTAACAGGCCGGCGACGAGAAACGCCGTCTTCATGGTCGTGCTTCGGCGACGCGGCAACGAAGCCACGATGTCGGCTTCGCTCATCAACGGTTCGGACCTGCGCAGTGAACGCAGGGAGGAGAACAGGGGGTCCTGCTGATGTTCAGACATTCGGCACCTCCCTGATCGAGGCGCGGACGCTTTGACGGGCGCGATGCAGGCGTACCTTCACGGCACTGACCGTGCTTTCCTGCATCCTGGCGATATCGTGGATCGGGAATCCCATCACTTCGAAGAGAATCAGTGCCTCGCGTTGTTCGTCGGGTAATCGTTCCATCGCTTCGTAGATCAACCGGACTTCCGTCCGCAGGGACGGATCGACATCATCGAAGAGAACCGTCAGGTCCTCGGGAGCCGTCGCCACTTCCCTCTGTTGCCGTCGGCGCTGGTGATACCACGTACGCCGTGCGATCGTGAACAGATAGCTGAGAAATGCCGCCTCGTCCCGCATACCTGCCATGCCTTCGTATGCCGTGGCCAACGTCTGGGCCACGAGCTCACGAGCGTCCTGACGGTGTCTCGTCAGGTGCAGGGCGAACCGCTCCACCCGTTCCTGGACCGGCCGATAGAGTCGCATGAATCGCTCCTGCGGCGTTTCATTAGGCATAGTTGAGAATGACGGTGACGAAAGGAGGTGGTCGAAGTCGACGAAAGGTTACATGGGATACAGGAACATTCTTCCGAGGTCGGCGTTACGCCGGCGACTACGAACGTACGAAGCCGATTCGTCATGGATTTTGTGTTTGTGTCCAAGGACCGTACCTTTGTGCCCCTTGGTCGCTTAGCTCAGCCGGTTCAGAGCGTTCGCCTCACACGCGAAAGGTCATAGGTTCGAATCCTATAGCGACCACCATACTGATACCAGCAGATCACCAGTGACAGCCCGTGAATCTGCAAGTGATTAAGGAATAAGCAACTTAGACAGCTATCGCGAATCAGGCCGGATCATCCCGGATCACTGCGTAGCGATTTTTATTGACAGCATATTTGACAGTATGTTGGGTCCGTTCTCTTCACGACCTACTACCTATGCGGGTGCTGTCAATGAAGACGGGGGAAGATCATTCTGCACAATCAGAGCCTCGACCTTCCTGTCGAAGATCAATGCGATTGTCTCTCTAAAGAAGCTCTGCGCTTGTGCGGTTTCAAACGCTACATCCCACTCCCTCCCATCTCCATCCTTGACCATCATGGGAGAATTCGCCATTCCATGATACGGCTCCATCCTGTGTACTTCGCCTCCAATGGATCCGTGCTCATCCATCGCCCAGGGCGTGGGTCGTAGATACGTGCCCCATAGTCCTGCTGATTGCCTGTTCCCTTGACTCCGTTGTCGTTCTCCTTGCCGTTGAAACCATAGCGGTATCCATCCGCCGCTGACGACCGGCCTGTCATCGCCATCCCATACGGATGATAGTCGGTATAGCTCACGACCTCAGCATCAGGGTTACCGGAGTGGTCGAGGAGGACATCACTCACCGTAGCCCTGACATTACCGAGATGGTCCGACAGTTCGTAGCGTTTGTTGCCGATCTTCTGGCTGTAGATGACGTCGTTGGTGACGAGCGTGTCCGTCGCTGTGAACGAATACAGCACTCCCGCCGAATCCATCCACATATTGGAACACGAGGTTCAAAACAACCTTGAGATGGCCGCCTTGAGCCCATTATTCTCGTTCGATCGACGGTCACCTATCCGGATCAATGTCGCCTATCAATAGCCTTGGTCAAGTGTCCATGCGGCGTTCCAGTGACTCCGACGCCTCATCAACATATTGAAACACTACCGCCTGCCACGACCTGCCTGTCATCGCCATCCCATACGGATGATAGTCGGTATAGCTCACGACCTCAGCATCAGGGTTACCGGAGTGGTCGAGGAGGACATCACTCACCGTAGCCCTGACATTACCGAGATGGTCCGACAGTTCGTAGCGTTTGTTGCCGATCTTCTGGCTGTAGATGACGTCGTTGGTGACGAGCGTGTCCGTCGCTGTGAACGAATACAGCGCGCCCGCCGAATCCACCCACATATTGGAACACGAGGTTCAAAACGACCTTGAAATGGCCTCCTTGAGCCCGTTATTCTCGTTCGATCGACGGTCACCTATCCGGATCAATGTCGCCTATCAATAGCCTTGGTCAAGTGTCCTTGCGGCGTTCCAGTGACTCCGACGCCTCATCAACATATTGAAACACTACCACCGAGAAGCAGTATCAGTCTCGCGTCGTTGGACAAGTTCATGGCAGTTTTCCTATTTCTTTCTTGAAAGTTCACCTTCACGTATGAACATCTGCTTGAGTGAGTCCGGCACATCAAGCGTGTATTCAGGGAATATCTCCTTGGGGTGAAGCGCCGGACGTGTCCCGAGCGCCTGGTAGTAGTAGAGTCCCTTTCCACCTGCATTCTTCCGCCAGAGAAGATTCGTCGAGGACCAGAATCTCTCGTCATCTGCGGGGTAGCCTATCGCTTCAAAAACCAGACTGCTGTCTTTACCAAAGACGAAACACTCGCGGCCACGTAGTGACTCTGGACCTGACCCGAACAAATAGTCTTCGAATGCGTCCATTGCCTGCTTAGGTGACATGGCATTCACGTAAGTAAAGAAACGCCAGGTGTAGAGCTTCCACTCATGATTCAAGGAATCCCGTTGTCCTATGAGTGGAATCATCTGATACGGCCCGCCACTTGAGAGACGCCGCAAGGTGGTAATACTTGCAGCAATCATCTTCAACCTGTCAGGACTATAATAGATAGCTTCACAAACGACGTCCTTCGGCTCGACAACCGCCTCAAAGAAACCCACCTTGTTGAAGGAGCCAAGGTGCAGCTTCAGCATACGATACGCCGCAAGTTCCACATAGCGCTTGTCACGCTCGAGAAATGGATAGTCATCCTTCTCTCTGCTGTTGCAGGCCACACCAAGGAAGCAGACAACAAACGATACAAGTATCGCAGCCCGTCTACCAGAAGTCAATGTGTTCTTCTTTTCTTTGGCCATCTCCTATTTCTCCTTTTGTGGGCGTGCCAGTTCGACACGCGGGTCGAAGTCAATGATACTATGCGTGGCGTGTTTCTGTGTTGGGGAGGGACTCCTTTCGGAACCCTTTACTCCTTCCACCCTACCACCAAGTACCAAGTTCATGATCCAACTATCGAGAGGATCTTCCCCCCCGATAAAATAGGTGTTTTCCCCCGCCTGCGGCACGGCTGCGACATGGCTCCCCTGGAATGGGGAATAGCTGTACATACCTTCAATCAGCGTCGTCGGATCGATGTAGCGATCGGGGTGGAGTTTATTCCATGCTGGCACCTGACTCAGTATCCCTTCGGCCATACCGTGCCCGTAGACGACTCCTTCCGAGTGCATCACGAACTTGAGCGTTCCACCTTTCTCCAGACCTTCGAAGATTTCGAAGGCCTTGGCAACCCCATCATTCCTTCCGCCATTGTAACGATTCCCGGGTGAGATATGGCGGGCATTATCACCAAGCAGTGGACCTGCCAACTGATTCGCCAGACCACCCATCGATCCATCGAAGTACCTGGGCTTGTGGTCGCCCAAGGCATCCATTGCATCGATATCGAATGACGTTTTCTTGTATCCGATCCACGGACCGATACTTCCGTCCGGATAGAAGTATTCCTTGGTGTAGTCCCGCTTCAGTCCGATCCCACGCCAATACGATGGCTGCCCGGCGTCCTTCTGACTGGTAACGAAACCGTTGATGAAGAGGACGTCTCGTCCATCCGGATCGACCGCTTGCAGCGGCGTGTTGAGCGCGAACACATACGGACTGGCGAACGGGAACTTGCCTTCGAGGGGGTCCGTGCTCATCCATCGCCCAGGGCGTGGGTCGTAGATACGTGCCCCATAGTCCTGCTGGTTACCTGTTCCCTTCACTTCGTTGTCGTTTTCCTTGCCGTTGAAGCCATAGCGGTATCCATCCGCCGCTGACGACCGGCCTGTCATCGCCATCCCATACGGATGATAGTCGGTATAGCTCACGACCTCAGCATCAGGGTTACCGGAGTGGTCGAGGAGGACATCACTCACCGTAGCCCTGACATTACCGAGATGGTCCGTCAGTTCGTAGCGTTTGTTGCCGATCCCCCGGCTGTAGATGACGTCGTTGGTGACGAGCGTATCCGTCGCTGTGAACGAATACAGCACTCCCGCCGAATCCATCCACATATTGGAACACGAGGTTCAAAACGACCTTGAGATGGCCTCCTTGAGCCCGTTATTCTCGTTCGATCGACGGTCACCTATCCGGATCAATCTCGCCGATCAATAGCCTTGGTCAAGTGTCCTTGCGGCGTTCCAGTGACTCCAGCCTCTCATCCACAGATTGGAACACTACCGTGCCGATACGTTGGCATAATCTCTGGCTTCCAATCCAGGAACAAAGAACTTATCTCCAACTGATTCACCTGCCCCTTGTCTACTATAAACAATTGAGCCATCACCCATGTTGACCTTCACCGCCTGGTAAATACGAGATGTCACACCAGAGTAGTCAGACTTCTTCGATACGTCCTTGCTCAAGGAAAAGCCACGGTTGTCCCCATAGAAGCTGTACCCCATACGCTCTGGACCAAGGAGTGGAGCACTACCGAATCGATACCACGGCGCAAAGGAACGTTGTGTGACGATGAATTCTTCCAACCCATCAAGATCGATGGCCTGAATTGGGGTATTCCCGGCAAACTGATAGGGCGTGTACCACGGATAGTCTCCCGCGAGCGGATCGACACTCATGAACCGCGCGAGCCTCGGATCATAGCTCCGGAAGCCATAATCCTGCTGGCTCGTTCCTTTGATCCGGCCTGTAGCGGAATAGGCTGAACTCCTATCCAAGCTTTGTGACAAACAACACTGGTATCAATACCAGAATAGCCAGGACAATAGTGACTACCCATACTGCGGTAGATCTAGTTCTACGCAAGAGCAGCGTAATCACCACTGCTTCAAAGACCGGGAATACATGGTACCAGGCATCAGCATTCTCACAATGTAGAACGCCCCCAAAGAGAAGTGCCATCGCCACAGCGTTCGCCGACACATAGAGCATACTCGCTTGCATGGAGTCAATGTACCAAGCTAAGAGTACGAATGCCAAGCCAACAGATGCAGATAGGAGCGTCCTCCATATGTTGATATTCATGGTAGAATCATGCGGTGCTTTCATCGTGGTGTTGTCCTAGTTTTGTCGTGTTGTACAGGTTGGGCCTGTCCTTGGCCCGATCGCTCCGGCGTAGTCAACGTGTTCGGAGTGTGTTGGTTCAACGGAAACAAAGGCGACCGATCCATCCTCATTACGTCTTGAATATTCCAATTTTTCTCCTGCCTAGGTGGTGGTGGCCTAAGCCAATCTAAGCCAAATGAGAATCTTGCTTTGTTTTTGTAAAAGCTATCATCGTCCTCACCAAACGCATAGAAGGGCATATCGACCTGGCCACCAGCCATCTCCACAATAGAAGCAACATAGCCGTTGGAGTTCGGTCCAAACGGCGCATAGTCAGGCAAGTTGAAATAGTCTGGCTTACCGCCAACCATGACACTCTGTGCGAATCGTTCACCTAGCTGAATGATCCGATTCTCGAACTCTTCACCGTTACCTAGCTTACCTTTCGGCCTAGAAATCTCGAATTGCTCAACATCTTCTCGACTCCAAATGTCGTTAGCATGTTTGAAATCTACGACCTTAGGCCGACCAGTTGGTCGTGCGGTCTCCGTTTCGTCCTTACCCCATAGCTCAATAAGGACATCTCTACTTGTTGTCTTGACCCGGAGGAAGCCATGTCGGGCTAGTCCTCCTACATTCATCGGATGCTGAACCACCTCAGTATACCCCCAAACAGTATCCCCCTTGGGGTCGCTGAATAGAATGGGATTGTCCGCAAACGCCGCATAGTCGCTTACTCCAACTACGGGCCTTGGATCGAGGTTCCATCGTCTGCCCAATCGGGTATCGTATTCCCAGAACTCCGCCGTCGTGTGGTTACCTGCACCCGCAACTTCATCGACCTTCTCCTGACCATTGTATCCATAGCGGTATCCATCCGCCTGCCACGACCGGCCTGTCATCGCCATGCCGAATGGATGATAGTCGGTGTAGGAGACGACTTCGGCATCGGGACTTCCGGAGTGGTCCAGAAGCACGTCGCTCACGGCCACGCGGACGTTGCCGAGATGGTCCGTCAGTTCATACCGCTTGTTGCCGATCTTGCGGCTGTAGATGACGTCGTTGGTGACGAGCGTGTCCGTAGCCACGCTTGAATACAGCGCGCCCGTTCTCCACTCTCCGATACGCGATGATCCGTAGACCGGATTCTCCTTCGCCACGACGTCGCCGCTGGCTGCCAGCTTCTCGTAGATGCCCAGGACGTTGCCCTTCGCATCGCGGACGTACCACGTGGTGCTGACGAGCGTGTTCGACGGTTCGTAGTACCGCTTCACGACGCGGTTGCCCATCGCATCGTAGAGATAGACGAGCTTCGACGTCGGACTGCTCCCGGCCTTGGTGATCGAGCGTATCTTGTTCGCCGGTGTCCAGACGATGCCGCTGCCACTCATACCTTCACTCACGTCCTGGGTCATGTTGCCCGAAGCGTCATACGCATAGTTCAACGTGTCCTGGTCCTCGATGTCGCCTGCCGTGGCCGTACTGCCCCCCAGCTCGTCCACGTGCGTCATCCGGTTCATGCCCGGCGTGTAGCGATACCGGAGCTGGTCAAGATGGCTTCCTGCATCGTCCTTCCGGTCGAGCGTCAGGATGTTGCCGTTCCCATCGTAGGTGTAGGCGCTCCGGAACTTGTTCGCCGGTGCGTCCCACGACGACACGCCGCGCGTACGGACCGTATCGGCCCGGAGGCGGTTCAGAAGGTCATACCGGTACGTCGAGGCAAGAGCGCCCAGGAGCGTGCCGTCCTTCTTCCTCGTGTTCCACGACCATGAAGCCATGTTACCGTTGTAGAGGCCCGATTGAAGCAATTGTTGCCACGAGCCCGCACCCGCCGAATCGATGACCGAGCCTGCGTGGACGAAGTCCTTGCTGTGATAGCCCAACACCATCCCGAAGGCATCGCGGCCCACGTGCTCGTGATCGGCGCCACTCTTACCGTCACCCCCCGGATCATCCGTTGCAAGCAGGGACGGCACGTTCAGACTCTTCGTCCAGCCATTGATCGTGTAGGCATGATCGATGCCCTGCACCGAGTCACGGCCCAGCTCACGGCGCCGCAAGGGGCCATGCGCATAGTAGTCGTAGCCCGCGTCCCGTTCCCAGATATGACCGTCGCGGCTCGTCGCTGACGTGACGATACGGCCATCGTGGTCGTAGCGGTAGCGCTGAAGCATCTGGTCCAGTCGTCCCGGCTGGAACCGGACTTCCCGCACCCTGCCGCTCATGACGTCGTAGTCGTAGTCCGTCATGAAGGCCAGCGTTCCCTTGCTCTCCGTCTGGCCCGGCAGGGCCTGCAGGATCCATTCCACGTTGCCGTGTTCGTCGTAGGAGTAATACGTGTTCACCTGATCTTCCGGCGTTCCGAAGTTCCCGTCCTCGTCGGCCACGGTCCAACTGATGCGGTTCAGAAGATTCCGCTGCGTACGACCCGACCATACGCCGGGCAATGCCGATGCTGCCGCCCCGTAGACCGTCCGCACGACATCCGTGCCTCGTGCCGTCGTGTCGTTCGTGCTCACGTGCGTCTCGGCATCGCCGAGGCCGCTCTTCTCGCCCGTTTCCACGATACGGCCAAGGGCGTCATAGTTGGTATACGTATACGTTCCCGAGGCCTGGCGGGCGCTTTGCGCAAGACGCTGACGGCCCACGGCGTCGTACCAGAAGCGCGACGTTCCGCCGTCCGGCGTCGTCCGCTTCGTCAGTTGTCCCAGCGTGTTGTAGGCGTAGTCGCTGCGCATCTCGTGCTGCGCCGTGTCCAGGCGCGTGGCATTCGGAGGCAGGGAGCGGAAGCCTGCCGGAGGAACCGTCCGTACGACATTGCCTGCGCGGTCGTAGTAGTAGAGCGTGTAGTGGTAGTACTTCTGGCTGCGTCTGAGGAGCGTACGGTCGAGGATCTTCGCCGGCAGGAAGCACGTCGTGTCGTAGGACAGATCGACCTCTTCGATCTTGTTCTTCAGGCAGTCGCCATTGAAGTACGCATCCAGACGGCCCACGAGACGTTCGACTTCCACCTGGGCGCAGCTCTTCGGACGGTCGTAGCTCGTCACCGTCACACTGTCCTCGGGCAGCCAGGCGAAACACAGCTCTCCGCACGAGATGGTGTCGCAGATGTTGCAGATCGGCAGCGTGGCGCACGTGTCGATGGGCGTCTTCTCGCACGAGAAATTCAGGCACGGCAGCTCGTAGACCGGCTGATTCGGATCGATCAGTACCTGATAGCCCAGGTTGCCGTTTTCGAGCTGGACGAACTTGCCGATCCAGTGCGTGAAGTCCCCACGTGCCGCCATCTCCGTCCACTCCTTCCGGTCCACCGTCATCGGGAACTTGGCTTCATAGGCCGTGCCGCCGACGTAGCCCGTGACGACGACCGTACTGTCGGCTGCCGAGATTCCCATATAGGCACGGATCGCGAGGTTACAGACGTCGAACCACTGACCGCCATAGGCCGTGACGACCGTGTCCGCCGAATGATCGAGGATGAGCGATTCATAGTGCGTGCGGACGTTCAGCATGGGAACGAGATTCATGAGCGACAGCGTCCGGCCACCGATGCAGTTCAGGGGAGAGTCGCAGAGTTCCCACTGGTCGTAGCCGAGATCGGTGATACCATCCATGTCGCAGGCGAAGACGGGTCTGAGGGGATTGTCATAGCGCACGACGGGATTGGGGATGGCGGTTTCCCGGATGACGCCGTAGCGCGTCCAGTAATCCGACGGATCGATGAAGCTGGACGTCGACGTGGTCTTCGAGTAGATGCCCGCTACCACCGACCGCGGCAGCTTCTTGCCCCACGACGCATTCAGGTGACGGTTCAGCATCCCGACGAGGGGATGCGGATTCCCCGGACCATACGGATTGCCGAACTCTTCCGGTACCGGTGCGCGGTAGCTGATCTGACACTCTCCGCCCACACGATCGACGAAGAACTTCGATTCCTGTGTGACGTCGACCATCACCACCAGAGGCGACGACGGCGGTACCTGTACGCCTGCCGTATCCTGCGGGGAGATGGTCGCGGGAATGCCTGGGATGCAGACGGAGAGACCCGGGAACGAGGCCATGAGATCACGGACGACGGGTGTGGCATCCCAGCGCGAGAGACCGGCGCCATAGGTCGCGAGAATCGAGTCCTTGTACGCCTTGAGCGCTTCATTGAGGGCGCTCACGACGTATTCGGCAAGATCGATGCTGCGCGTGATACGCTGGTGCGGCATCGTGCAGCTCTCACCCACCGGGATGGCGAGCGAGAACCGGGCGCTGCGCCGGGCCCTGGCGTGGCGCTCGTAGTCGGCGGTCGTTGGCGTAATGAGCGAATCGACGCCGACAGCCCATTGCACCGGCAGATCGCACTGCGCCTTGCATTCTTCGACGAGGAGCGTCAGAAGGCAAGCCAGTTGATGGCGCTTCAGCGTATCGGGACCGATGTTCTCCGACGGATATCCTTCGACGACGTAGCCGCTGCGGTGATAGAGGGCCACGACGGAGTCGCGGAACTCTTCACGGCGATCTTCGCACTCCGTGACGCAGGCTGTCTCCATCTCGGCGATACGCTGCTCCACACAGGCCCGTGTCGAGCAGGTCTTGATGGCGTCGACCTTCACGTCCGGATTCGCATCCTTGAGTTTATTCAGCATGTAGTCCGTGTAGGCCGCATCCTCACCGGCGGAGCGTGCCGCATGGCAGGCGATGTACTGACGGTAGTAGAGATTCACGGTATCGTCATTCGTGCCGTTGCAGGTCCAGCCCCCGACCGGCATAGCCGTCGCCGTCTGGCAGTCGGCGTCATAGCCAGCGTCATCGCTCGTCGGAACGACGCGCCATGCGTTCAGGAGCCACTGCGCACCTGTCACCTTCTCGGCATAGGGAGCGAGCGCGCAATACTTCGTTCCGACGCAGTTCAGGAATTCGTTCAGGACGTTGTAGCCGGGACGGCGCTTCATCGTCCCCACACCATCGCGGTACCAGCCGTTCATCCAGTAGGTCTGCGTGACGGCTACCCAGCAGTCGTAGACGTCCCGGCAGGAATAGCCGCCGGAGTCGATCATACGCCGGAGGAGCGCATTGATGACACCCGCGCCGTTGGGATAGGTCGGCGGCCAGTCGGCGAGGAGGGCCGAGCCGTCGTAGTGTCTGACGTAGTTCCGGATGTCGGTGCCGGTACCTGCACCGAGGTGAACGTTCAGCGAGTCCTTCCAGAGATTCGTGAGCAGCGCTTCGTAGTCCACGCCGCCGTCTTCGCATCCCGTGATGCAGGTAGAGGTGTCGAGTTCCACGCTGCAACATTCGTCGAGGGCAAGCATGACGGGTGTGCCGCTGGCGACACGCAGCGAATCGCGGTAGGCCTTGTAGCGCGTCAGCATCCTGAGGGCGATGCTCTCGTCCGTGAGATGCGCGCCGGTGCGGAAGGACGCGAGATCACTCGCATAGGCAGGCGTCGTGAAGGCCTTCGTCAGAAGACTCTCCACGGCCGCCGCGTGTGCGCTGCGGACGTCATCCTTGTGCTCGTCCAGATGCACGGCTCCGCCGGAGCGTGGCGAGAGGGTACGCTCCATGATGTAGTCGCCGGGTGGGAGCAGGATCGTACGCCAGTCCTTTTCCACCGTTACCGCTGATGGACAGGCAACGGGGCCTGTCTGCATGAGCGTGTCCCATACGACCGAACCATCCCCGGCGCGCCGGATACCGATGCGGATGTCGTAGTCGCACGACGAGCAGAAGCTCATGCAGGCGACGGCGAAATCTTTCAAATCCATGTGATAGCTCATCTCGACGGACGTCGTATCCGTGAAGACAAGGCGCCGCTGGGCGAGGATCGTGTTCTCGCGCACGAGAAATCCCTGCCGGAGCGTGTCGACGAGAAGAAGGTCATTGACGGACGAGGAGTCATTGAGGGCCAGAAGGGGCACGGCGGCCTTGCTTGCCGTAAGGCATGTCGCCACGATCCGGCCGTCCATGCGGCGATAGGTGATCGTCGTGACGCCGTTCTGATCCGTCGTATAGATCGTTTCCACGACGGAGTCCTTCGGGGCTTCGGCGCCGAACATGGAAACGAGTTCCCGCTCGGTCGCGTTGCCATAGCGGGTCTTGACGGTACGCGCGCCCACGGCATGGTCGGGTCCGGCGGCGCTTTCTTCCTGCACGCGTCCCAGCGGATCGGGCATATGCAACGTGCGCGTGAAGCCATAGCCGCGACTGGACGGAATCATGGGATCGGAACTGCCGTCGTAGTAGTCCTTCACCCGGCCATCGAGCGTAGCGGGCGCCAGGCGGTTCGTGCTCTCGTCGAAGTTCGCCGCCGTATACGGGGCGGCGCTCTTGGCCGCGAAGAGTGGTGCGTACCCGAGGCCAGCGCGTGTGGAGCCGGAGCGCTCGCGCGGCGCGGGCAGCGTCGCAAAGAGCGGACGCCCGTAGTAGTCCGGCACGGGCTGGCTCACGACGACGTCACCCTTGCCGGTCAGCATCGTCTGTTTCTGCACCGGCAAGAGCAGCGACGACGCATACATCATGCTCTCCGAGGTACCGGGCTTGCCGCCATCGTCTTCCGCGAACGTTCTCGTGAACTGCCAGTTGCGATTGGCATCGAACTGCGTGTAGTAGAAGAACGTCGACGGACGGTACTTCGCATTGAGCGTGGTGAGGCCCGACGTCGACAGGAGCGTGACGAGCGTATCCGGGTTGGGACTTTTCGAGAAGCACCCCCAGTTGCTGTCATTGGCCATGTGGCCGTCATGCAGGTTGCCGATGGGACGCACGCGCCAGACGTAGTATCCTGTGCCTTCGGCGAGCGTCACGTCCAGCGACGTCGCATGACCGTAGGTGAAGAAGCGCTGGGCCTGCTTCCAGTCGACCGTGAAGCGGCCTTCGTCGGATGCCGTACGATAGGCAGGGTCGTAGTTCAGGAGCCGCAGGACCTGCACTTCCATCATCGGGAACCTGTCGTTGCAGATCTTCGTTCCGTCGTGCATCTCCCAGGTGAAGGTCGTGAGGTTGTTGGCTCCGGTGCTGACGGAGACCTGACGCACGAGCGGTGTCGCGGGGCAAACAGTCGTCGTCGACGTGAACGGCAGGACGTCATGCTCTTCGACGAGGGTGGCACTGAGGACGAGATTCGCCTTGACGTCGCTCGGCATTCCGGAGAGGTCGAGACCAAACACTGTTACATCAACATCCTTGGACGAATCGCCGACGGGATATGCCTTCGGATGGTGGCTCGTGACGTCGATGATGTAGTCCTGCTCCGGCTGCACCGTCGTCAGGGAATCGGACACAACTGTCAGATCCCTGTTCACGTACGGCAAGGTTCCCCATTGCGGGCCACCGTTTGAAGTGCCGCTAACATTGATCGTCACCGTACCACTATAGTTCCGCCGATGCCAACGATACTGCCCATGCGTGCCCTCCAGATGCAGGCGCACGCGGACGTAGGCCTTCCTCACACGCCGTGTACCACACATGACCGTATCCACCGTCGGCAGGAAATTCAGGCGGATAACAGCGTTCTCAATAATTGCAGCACCCACCAACGAATCACTGACGATACGCTGCTGGACAAGGACGTGCTGCATCTCTTCCGTGGGTTTCTCCTGGCGCTGGGCATGAAGGCACAACCCTGCGGCGAATAGAAGAGCGAGACTGAAGACGATAGTGCGGATCTGTATCATGACACGATCAAGGATGGTGACACCGGCATGGAATGGAATGAGATCGAACTACGAACAGGCACTCGCGACAATCAGCGCCGTGTACGCACGACACGAAAACCAACCGATGCGAAGACAGCGGGATAGGGTACCAGCACCCTTCCTGCACTATTGGTTTCCGGTGAGGAATTCAGATACCCACCACCCCGACGCACGTTGTCCCTTCCAACAGGCATCCCCACCGGATCGACTTGAGCGCTCGCATCGTAGGTCCGCATGTTGTCGAAGCAGGCCTCGGATACGTTTCCGAGGATGTCGTAGAGCCCCCACGGATTGGCGGGCTTCAGGCCCACGGGCCGCGTCGTCGATGAACCACCCTGTTCCGGGGCATAGGTCCGCCACCAGGCATAGTCATCAAGTTGGTTCTCATCGACTCGCTTGATATTCCCCATGTAGGCGTTCGTCGTCGTCCCGGCGCGGGCGAAGTATTCCCACTCCGCTTCGACCGGCAGGCGGTAGCCGTTGGCGTCCCAGTTCCACTGGACGCTTCGCGTTTCGTTGTCGCCGGGATGGATCGTGTACACCTTGTCGTAGCCGTGCATATCCGAGAGACGGTTGCAGAACTCCATCATATCGTAGGTATCCACGTTGTTCACGGGATGCGTGGGATCCTTCAGTTCCGACGGATTCGTTCCCATAACCGCTTCGTATTCGGCCTGCGTCACTTCGTACTTGCCGACCCACAGGCCCCGCGTCAGCGTCACCTGATGTTGCGGGCGAGTAAGTGGACCTGTACCAATGAACCCTTCAATTGCACCCATCGTGAACGTTCCCGGTTCGACGGAGACCATCGCGATTTCGACCGCCCCGGTCATCTGGAACGTTACGCTCAGGACGTCGGCATTGGTGACCGTGATCGTCCGCTCAGCCGGCGTGAAGAGGAAGCCCGCCTTCGACGGACGCACGGTATATGTCCCGGCGGCAAGGCCCGTGAGTGTGAACTCGCCCGTTGCCATCGTCGTGACGGTCACAGGTGCGGCGCTACCCGTGCTCGCCGTCAGTGTTACGCCGGAGACGTCCAGGCCGCCCGCGGCAGTAACGACGCCCTTGATGCTGAATGTCGTGGGCGGTGTCGTCGTGCTGTCCGAGCCGCAACCACTTGTGAGTACAAGCAGCATAAGCACGGAGAGCATGGAGAGCATTGTCTTCGATGCCGTGATCGTCATTGTCGTCGTGGGCTTCATCATCGTTCCTTCGTTGGTGTCGTTCATGTCATTCACTATTTGCATCATCATCCCGAACAAACGGGACTGTCACTCCACGTACAGGTCTTCCGTCCGCTTGTTGAGGAGCTTGTAGTAGTCCTTCATGATGTCCTTCTTGCACGTGTTCTTGCAGGCCGGTTGCTGTGGCGGCGGGGGCGGACTCCCCAGCGTACAGGGCACACACGTGACGTCGCCGAACTGGTTCTCGAACTTGTTCTTCGCCGCGACGAAGGCCGCTTCGCCTTCGGGCGCATAGTCCTTCAGGCCATGCAGCCAGGCATACTCTTCCGGCAGGGGCGTATTGAACATGAGTTCGCCACAGCCGTCGCGTGTGGGATACAGCACGTTCGTGCAGCACGCCGAGGTATCGCAGGGGACGTAGTCGCGGTCCCGGAAGAGCACCACCTTGCTTGCCGTGTCTATGGAGCCGCCTGTCGTGGGCCAGTTCGTACACTTGTTGGTACTATCCTTCTGCGCCCAGCACGAGGAACGTACGATACGCCAGCAGCCGTTGGAGCCGTAGCCGATGTTGCCCGGCTCGAAGCCCATCTGGTTGTTGGAGATCATCTGACCAAGGACCAGCGTCGTCAGCTCGTCGGCAGGGATGCCTACGCACCCGGCTGGCGGCACGGCAGGCGGTTCCGGGAACGGCCGGATCTTCTCCAGCTTCAGCTCCTGGCATCCGTCCGTCGTGCAGAGCCGCTTCTTGTACCATACCCGGAAGGTGCATCCCGGCGGAATGGTGACGAAGGTCGCGATGGGCGCGATCTGACTCCACGCCCGCTGGGCGAACTTGCACGGATGGCAGGGGTCCGGGAGCGGATTGGATTCCTGGGCCTGCATCCCCGATACTGCCGTGAAGAACACCACCGACGCGATGCCGATAAATGCCTTCGTCATCGTCCTCATTCTTCTTCCTCTTATGGCTTTCATGGCCTTCCTCCGGTGGAATCTTCGTCATTCGTGTTCAGGTACTTGCGGACACCGTCCTTCAGGACGTTCGGCTTCTCGACGTTCACCGTGTCACCGAAGAGCCTCATGCGGCGGCGCTCCGGCGTCAGGCGGATGTCCAGCACGTCGCCTGCCGCCTTCATGCTGGCAGGCTTCCGGAGGGTGCCCGGTAGCATCTCCGTTCCTCCATCCATGACACCGGCGGGAGACATGCCGACGCGCAGCGGCGCCGTCCCCACGTAGTCCTTCTTGCGTGTATAGTGCGCGATGCCCGGCGTATTGTACTCGGCCTCCGACAAGGGCACGATGCCGCGCTCGGTCTCGCGCTCCTTGCGCATGAGGCGCCCTTCGTTGTTGTAGCGGTAGATGACGGCGAAGTGGCGGTCGTCGAGCTGGGCCAGAAGCCTCAAGGACGTCCGCTCGTAGACATAACACGTGGCTTCGGCGTCTTGTGGCTGGACGCGGACGTCGTCGATGTAGCCCGTATTCGTCGCCACCTGGAACGTCAGCGCGGCCGCGCCATGCGTCGTGAGCGCCGCATGACCCGCCGGGACGTTCCACTCCATGAGCTTCCACCCGGCGACGTAGGCACGCTGTACGGGCGTGGGCAGGGTCGTCCCACCCAGCTTGGCTATGGCCGCATACTGCCCCCGGTACCATGCCCGCAGGAGCATTCCCTTGTCTTCGTAATGCTGATTGACCTTCACGGTACATGCCGTGATCGCCGTCGTCTGCAAGGCAAGCGACTGACGTCCGGTGTGATTCTCCGTCGACGTCACAGGTGATCCGTACCTGTCCTCGAAACTCTCGAAGAGTGCCGTACCGCTTTCTGCATTCCGCGCGATGATCGACGGCACGCTGCCCTGATGTCCGAAGCGGGCTACCGACGAGATGCCGATGGCATTCTGCTCTTCGAGCATATCGCCATTGGGCGAATACTGGATGACGTTCGACGTGCGGATCCACCGCGCCACTGTCCGCGATGCAGGATCGCCGTACGGGAACGGTTCGTACGTACTTGCCGCGCGGCCCGCTTCCCACGCACGGTGCGTGGCCGAAAGATCGAACGTGGAATCCCGATAGACGTATTGCGCCGACGGACGCCACTTGCCACGTATGCCTCTGGCATAGTCGTTCTTCTGTGCCGTGGCATAGAGGCCGCCGATGAGCGTCGTGTCGTAGTCCCATATATCACCCCACGTCGTCGCCGACGCTGCTACCACACCGCTCGTGAGGTTCCACACGTTCGTCGTACCGGGAGAGTAGGTACCCGAGCGGAGAATCTTCCCCGCCACGGCCGTAAGCTGGTTCGTGCGGCCGCTTCTCACGACGGTTGCCGTAACGCCGCTCGACGCCGAGGCCTGAGGCGCATTCGTCACATGACCACAGACGAGATTGGCGCCCGAGATGGACGTGACCTGGGCGAAGGCCGTCCCGGCGGACCCTTGCAACATCACGACGTCGCCCGGCATGCAGTGACTCGTGAAGGACGTTGCACTGGCGATGGTGACGACGCTGCCGCTCACCGACACCGTCGTTCCGGTAGCCTGAAGTCCTTCACCATCCGACGCAGGTCCCATCGCCGGATAGACCATGTAGGCGGGGATCGTATAGTCGACCATACTACCGTCCTGTGTTCCCGCAGGGCTCTCCATCCCCGCGAACTCGTCGTAGGTGCGGACGATGATGGGCGCCCCCGTCACATCGTCGAAGGCGACGTTTTCCGTTCTGATCGTGCGGCCGTCACGGACGACCCTCGTGCTCTTCTCGAAGACGGCGTACGAGATGACCTTCGTGATCGTCGCCGTCTTCAGATACTGATCTTTCAGCAGGGCCTGCGGTGGTGCCACGTGCCCCATGACGGCGAGCGGGAAGACAACGCCCACGTCGGCGTCGACCTTGGCATAGGCCGTGAGGTCATGCACGGCATGAGTCTCGGTATGCAGGTCCATCTCCATACCACGGACGGCCGTGGTGATGCTGGCTTCACCCTCCGCATTGACGCTCAGGACAGGAATCCCCTCGCCCGGCTCGTAATACTCATGTTCGATGGACTCCACCACTTGCCATGTCCGTTCGTTGAACGATGAGAACGCGCCCGAGCATTTGCGCATGGCCTTCACCCTGCCGTGCATGGCGTTATGATGGATGGCATAGCCCTGCGTGGCGCTGGTGCCACCCTTTCGCACGGCGAGAATGGGAAGATTGATGGGCGGGAAATATTCCGGGACGTCATCAATGTCCGTGTTCTCCATCTTCACCGGATAGTCCATGGCCGTGAAGAAGTCGACGGCGGTGAAGCCAGGCTCGCTCCCGGTCGAGACGATGTTCTTCACGATGACGCGGCCATAGCCGATGCTGGCGCCCGGAAGCTGCGAAGCCGCAATCGGTCCCTCGAACTGTTCCATGTCCACACCGGCGGCGAGCTTGTCGAAATACTGCTGTTCATCGCGTCCTATGAGGAACTTCACGAGAGCACTTTCCTCGCGGATCATGCCGGGCTCGTTCGTGGCGACGCCCCAGGACGTGCGCACACCTGCCTCGACCTTGTCGTAGAGATACTCATTGCCATAGATAGCGGCACGTCCCGTTTCGATGCCGGGATCGTAGAGGAAGACACGTTTCACACGCGGACCACCGCCGTACTTGAACTGGCACGGAATGCGCACGTACGAGTTGGCCTTGTAGATACCGAAACCGGGACTCGCCGTGAAACTCTCGATCCCCATGGCATTCGCCTGTATGACGCCGCCCATCCGGTCCAGCTTGTCGAAGACCGCCTTCGACGTTGTGCCAGGTTCGGTAAGGTCCTGCTCCTCTGCCTCACGGCCGCAGGTGTTGATCATCATGCGTTCGTTCCGGATGAACTCCCGAAGGAGTTCCGGCGGTTTGGGCGACGACGTCATCTTCACGCGGATGACCGTATTGCCGCTCTGGAGCGTCACGTTGTTCGCATCGATGTCGGCATAGCCCGTGAGGAATTCGGCCGCCGAGTCCGGTACCGACGTCGTCGTGAGTGACACGGGGCACGGCGTGATGGGCATGAGGAATTTGAAGAAGAGCTTCTCGCGGCGCGCGTAGTCCTCGACGAGTTTCCGAAGCGTAGCGGGGTCGCGTCCCGGCAGTGCGGCAAGGTCCAGGTCGAACGACCAGTCATCACCCGCGCGAACGACATTCTTGATGGGGACGAGCGCCATCGCGGGTTCGTTCTGGACATGCGAATAGGTGTTCTGCTCGTACTGCACGCGGATTTCGCCGCCGCTGGGAAGGCGGATGATCTTCAGTTGCCAGGCGCCCGCGTCGTAGCCGATACTGCCGTCCTGTCCCTGCTGGCTATAGTGCTCGCGGTAGCGGTCGCCGTCACTGAAACCGTTCCACCGCAATCCGCCCCAGGCATCGACCATGACAGGATCGTAGTACGGATTCTGAATCGCCGCCGTCAGCGAGTCGGCTCGTGCGGAGTCCGCCGCCGTGGCGTCGCCCGTCACGCGGGCGAATGCGGAGTCGAAGGTGATGATGTCATTGTAGAGTGCATTCCCCTTGATCTCGGCCGGATACGACTGCGTACGAGGACGGCGGTACGTATACTGGAATTCATACGGACTGATGCGGGCATTCAGCGCCGTGCCGTAGTCCGTCCACACACGTTTGAGTGTGAGTTTTCCCATGCGCGTCACGGCGGCCGACGTCGTATGCTGGGCATAGACGCCGCTGGACGTGAGCGAGATGGCCGAGTTCAGCATTCCCGACAGCGAATAGACCGTGTCCCAATCGGCGACGGGACGAGGGTCGTAGCGCTTCGTACGGGAGTTGTACTTCGTCATCTCCACCCAGCGCTGCGCCGGTGTCTGCATCACTTCGTACGTGTATTCGAGGTTGGTCGTCTTGATGACGTCGGTATAGTTCCCGGTCTCGTCCTTGGCGATCAGAATGACCTTTTCCAGATACTCCGACTTGTTGTCCTGCGAATGGTCATCGAAGTATTGATTCGTCATCTTCGTCCGGTTTCTCTTCACGCCGCCGACGAATTTGTTGTTGTATAGGCCAGGCGGCATGGCAAGTCTCGTCTGAAGATTACCGGGACCGGGAAGATTGCCGCACACCTCTTCGTCGTTGTCCATCATGCCGGTGTTCCAGGCCTCGAAGGCATCCATACGGGTATTCTGTGATCCCTTGATGCTGATCGTGCCACCACCGCTTTTCGGCACCGTATAGTTGGTCTTGTTCGTCACGAAGAAGGCCGTGTGCGTCTTCGTCTCGATCTTCGACAAGAAGTACATCTCCTTTTCACCCATCGCCACGGCGCCGCGGTCGTCGTGCGTCTGCGTCAGGCGGCCGGGACTATACGAGTATCCCTGATACGGCGTTCTCCACTTGAACCATTTCTTCGATACCGAGTCGGTGAAGGTGCCTTTCTCTCTCGT
The DNA here is from genome assembly GCA_001899175.1 of Candidatus Kapaibacterium thiocyanatum. Classification (NCBI taxonomy): domain Bacteria; kingdom Pseudomonadati; phylum Bacteroidota; class Eximiradiia; order Eximiradiales; family Kapaibacteriaceae (SeqCode); genus Kapaibacterium (SeqCode); species Kapaibacterium thiocyanatum (SeqCode). The sequence goes on from MKVH01000020.1 coordinate 70,578, forward strand.
GCCTGCCGTACGGCGATAGCCGAACTGCGTGTAGCCGCCGAAGTCGTCCAGGGTCGGCCCGTCCATCGTCCTGTCGACGTAGTCCGGCGTCCTGATCTCCGTCATGAGCCATGTCGTAGCGTACGGTGCGGTGCGTACCATCCCCGTAGCTCCGGGTGTGCTGAGATTCAGTGTGCCGAACGCCGTACGGTTGCTCCGGCGATAGAGGTCATGGACACTTCTGCCCACGAACTGAAGCGTACGCTCGTTGCGGGCGTAGACCGGCAGGCCGAAGACGTACTGCATCCCACCGGGATTCTTCACGCTGATTTCGCCGATGCCATCAGCGATTGCCTTCTCGGTCCGGTCGATGATGGTATCGTGGAGCGCGGCCGAGTAGGCCGATGGCTGCTTGCTCGAGAGCGTACTGCCGCGCACCATTTCCTTGTTCGTACGATACGACACGCTGGATGACGACCGAAGGCGTTTGTAGACACTGTCGACATGCCAGTTGTTGACGCGCGAATACAGCCCGCTCGTCGTACCGATGTTGACGAGTTCCAGACCCGTACCTACGCCGAAGACCAGTGATGGAGCCACCGCCTTCGTATCGGACGCATACGAAACGTTGTCCGCCGGATCATTGCCGAAGCGCATCATGGCCCGGTTGTTGGCACTGGAATACGGGCGGTGCTTCATGCCGTTCAACTGATGCCCGGCTCCAAGGCCCGATGCGAGCGTCATGATCGACGTTCCTACGCGCAGAGATCCGCCGATCGTGAGCTTGTCGGGTCCGCCGCCTGCTTCCAGACCCAGGTCGATCTTATCGAACTGACTCGTCGTCGCGACGGGAGTCGTGTAGCCTGCACGATCATGGACAAGACGCAGCCCTCCGCCAATGCCCTGGGCATTACACGTGAACTGGTCATAGGAATGATAGGCCGGTGAGAGATAGCGGTCGCGGGACGTCCATGGCGTTTCGCGCTCGGATGAGTGGTCCGTCATGTCGTCGCCCAGTGATGCCGCACCTTGATACAGGTAGCCATATCCCTTGCGGACGATCTCATTCGTGGCTTCCCGCTTCGAGTATCCCGCAATGATGCCCTGATGCAAGCCGATGAGCACAGGCCCCGGCATGAATCCCGCAGTCACGCCGAACTTGCCGACCTTGTCGACACCTGAATACTCCGTCGTGGCATTCGGCATCACGGTCGTCGAGAACGACCGCGCGAGGTAGCTCCCGATCGTGCCGTAGACACTCGACATCTGCCCGAGGAGCGCGCGTGAGTATGTCGGGCCGCTCGTCGCATTCTCCAGTGACGTCGCGCTGAGGCCTGCCATCGCTCCCGTCGACGTCATGAACTCACTGAAAAGGCGCGACCAGTCAACCGTCGCCGAAAATCGTTTCACGCCGTTTTGCGTCGTCGTGCCGACGGACGCAAGATTCAGGATGTTGAGCATGCTCCCGGACGTCACACTGTATCCGGTGTAGTTGTTGTAGCGCCGTGCCGCATTGAATTCGAGGACGTCGTAGCTCGCCACCTGCAGCGTCGAATACGCTCCCGTCATCCATGTCTCGCTCGCGGGCATCTTGTTGATCTGACGCACGTCCTCGCCGTTGGCATCGTCGGGAAGTCCTCTCATGCCCCGGCTGATGGCGCCTGCATTCAGCGTCCATCCGAAACCGACCCACGAGGCATCTTCTTCCGCCGTCCCGCCGGAGTGGTAGGAGAGTGTCACGGGATACGAACTGCCATGCGGTCCAGGAACTTCAAGAAGCGGGATGTTATACGTGAATCCGCCGTTGAACTCGCTGACCATACCCGTCGTGCCGAGTGGCTCGAAGGAGGTGTATTCCGGCTGCGCGGGACCCGACGTCAGAGCGTGGGCGACCGTCGGCACGAGAAGCTCCGCCATGAAGACACTACACAGGGCAATGGCCGTCGCCTGCCGCCATCGTGAGAACACTGTCATATCCGTAGTTCCGGTAGGTTGCGAAGTGTGCGTGGTCTGAACTGAAACTGTACGCGGCCCGATCCGAAGTAGCGGTCGGTCCAGACGAGCCGTGCTTCGTCCGATGCCGCGATATCATGCTCGCTTGCCGCCATCGTGATCGTGATGATGCGCCTCTCACCGAGGCCCGTCGTCTGTTCCATGAAGGTATCGGCACCACTATACGAGTGGCCCTTATCCGTTTCGAGCGTCATGTCCTCGTGCAGCCGGAACGAGAGACCGGCGAGTTTTTCCGTGTAGGCACCCACCGATGTCATGTCGTCGAAGAGAATGTCCTGCATCTCGTTCATAGGGCGGCCGTCACGCCGCGTGATCTCGAGCGTGAGCACGACGGCATCCGCGCCATGTGGCTTCGTGCTGTCTGTGGCATTCCGCATCGCAAGACGGGCGCGGCGGAATGCAGCGGGCATCATCGTGCAGCGGATGACATAGTTCCGGATGACCATCGTATCGCTCATGCCATGCTCAGGATCACGCAGCCACGCATATCCTTCCGGCACGGTCATCTCGCGCATGCAGCCGCAGAGCATGGTTGTCATCGCCATACAGGCGGCGAGGAATACGTTCGTGGCTATCGTCGCGGCTCGTATCACTTCTTCTTGTCCTTGCTGCCCTTGAATGAACCGGAGTAGTGCGTCCGGAGATACTCCAGGACGATGGGCGTGACGTCCGTCATCTCCGACTGATAAAGGAGCATTCCTTCGTCCTGAATGGCGAGCACGAGGTCATAGCCGTGCTGCTTGCCGATTTCCTCGGCAGCAGTCTTGACCTGGCTCGCGATACCGCCCGTCAGGACCTGCTGCTCCTGTTCCATGCGCTGCATGATGGCGGACGCGTATTCCCGTACCTGCGCCTCCTTGGCGTGCAGGGCCTGTTCGCGGCCCTGCTGCTCGGCAGCCGAGAGCCCGGAACGCTCACGCTCGTAGTCCATGATCATGGTCTGCAGTTCCGCCTTCAGCGTATCCACGTTCGCCTGCCATGCTCCGGCCGTCCGCTGGAATGCCTGCCGTGCATCCTGCGCCCCCTGATACCGCTCGAGGACGGTATTCACGCGGACGATGCCCGTGCGGGTGGATGCCGCAGGACGCAGAAGGAGATAGATGGAGGCCACGCAGGCAAGGACCGCGACGGCCCCGATGATGATGACGAGGGGTCTGCTGATCGTGGTAGTCGAGGATGGCGTTGGTGCAGGTGATGGCGGGGTCTTGACGTTCATTATCGTACGTGGTTTCACATGGAGGAATGTATCAGGATCGGATCGCGGCACGAATCATCGTCCTGGCATACCGGGATGACCGATATGCCCGCGGCATCGTGCGTGATGTTGTAGTGCTACCGGATGATGCGCAGGACACTCACGGCATCGCCCGTCTCCCACTGGAGCCGGACGACGTAGGTGCCTGAGACGAGTGTCTTCGTCTTGTCGAGTTCAGAGATGGTCAGCGTATGGATGCCAGCGGGGAGGTTGCCGAGCGCAGAGGCAAGGACCGTTTCTCCCACAAGGTTCAGGAGCGTGATGTTCGCGCGCTCCAATGTCCCTTGCGACGAAATGGTAAGCGACGCACCACTCATGCGTATCTGGACGGCCTCGTCATACGAGGCGAGCGTACCCGTACTCCCACGGCGAACATGGATGTCATGGCCTCCTGCCTGCACAAGGACACGCTCCTTCAGCGCTCCGTCTCCCGGCCAGTAGACCGTCATCGTGTCCGCGGTGTTGCCTGTCGGCGGCAACGTGAACACGGGAGGGTCTTGCACGAGCCGCCCCCGGCCGCTCGCGTACGTCATATGTGTCGTGCCGACGTCCACGGACGCACCCGCCAGCGGCTGTGGTGCTGCCGCGAGGCGGGCCGTGCGTCCGGGCATGATGTTCATGCGGTTGTAATAGACCTGAACGCTGTTTCGCCGGTCGACGAGGAGGTCGAGGCGTCCGTCGCCGTCCAGATCACAGACGACGCCGTCGCCGCAGTCGTCGAGACCATCCAGGCCCCATGCCGACGTAACGTCTTCCCACGTTCCGCTTGTTTTTTGAAAGACGCCGAGGTAACGGCACGTTCCGCGAGAGAAGCGAAGCTGCTCCTGCACGCCATCGTTGTCCAGATCGGCATAGATAACGGAACTCAGATGTTCCTCATAGCGCGGGCTCTCGGCATCGCCGTCGTCGAGTGCGATGGACGCACTGCCATAGGAAACCATGCGTACGTCATGGGCCGTACCTGCATTCGCATCGCTCCACGGCACGGATGACGGGAGGCGCAGGATCGCGGCCTGCCGCTCATCGTCCCAACCGATCCATGATCCGATGGGCTCTCTCAGGGTGGATTCTCCGGCACGTCCACGTGCCTCCGTGCTCCAGCTCTGTCCCTCGCCGACCATGCGGACGATATGATCCTCTGCTCCCGTACGAAGGACGACGTCCAGACGTCCATCCTTGTCGACGTCGGCGATCATCGTGACAGGGGCTTCGGTCGTGCCCAGCAGATCCTGCGCCCACGGCGAAGCCTGCCACACGCCGGATGTGGCACGCCCAAGAGCAAACAGCGTCGGCACTCCCGCCGAGCGGCCGCCGAGAAGTATTTCTTCCTTCCCATCGTGATCGATGTCGCCGATCGACATGCTCATGGGAACGAGAGACGCCGAAAGCTGGGCCTGGCCCATGTGCACGAGATGTCCACCATGCTTCATGGTATAGAACGTCACCTTGTCATCACCCGCTCCATTCATGGCCGCAACATCCATGCGTCCGTCGCCATCGGCATCCACGAAGAAGACGTAGGGCGTGGCGGAGGTGTCCTCAAGCGTAATGTCGACAGGCGTCATGCTCCTGCCATCGTTCATGTAGAGCATTCCGGCCGCCGAGAAGTCGAGCCTGCCGTCGCCGTTGACGTCACTCACGGAGAGATACCGCACGTCACTCCGGCCCTTGTCCCGTGCGTCGTCCAGCATCGTGTCGCGCACGAAGCCACGCTCCGTGATCTCCGGCATCTCCACCACGACGTCCATCATGAAACCGAAGGGTGCCGTGCTCCATGCGCCGCCAGACGCCTGCACAAGCTGTTCCAGTCGGCGCTGGCCCGATGCTTCGGTGCATGGCGCCACACGCTCTATCATGTCCGTGACCAGTCTGACGTCGTTATGGCGCCCCTCGACCGACACGAAGCACTGTCCGCCTGCATGGACGTACGGATCATCGAAGTGCGTGGTAACGGTCTCGATGCCGTCCTTCTCCTTCGTGACTCTGGTTCGTACGACAGCACGCTCGAGGCGTGGTGCGAGTAGTCCGCCCTCGTGTCCGTAGACGACGATATCGCACGCATGATCACCCTGGGGACCATCCAGCATGACCGAGACCGACGTCATGCGCGTACCCGCAGGCAGCCGCATACGCTGGACACATTTCACGAGACTGCCGTCAGTGTAGACACCATAGTGTCCACCCGGTTCGTACGTACGAAGGGTATCCGTAGCGGCAATGCCAGGAATGGCAGGTATGAATAGCAGAACACTCGCTGCAAGACTCACCGGATACCGTCTTGCCGGACAACGTACCAATTTCCTCATAGCTTCCTATCTCAGTTCGCATTCACGTGTACACTACACACATTCGCGCGGTGAAGCGGCCCAATATAGACCCGAAGCAGGGCTAGTGACAAATATCGACGGTATTGTCATTCAGCCATCTAGCACACGATCGTACTCATTTACCAAACGGGTGTCTAACCACTCCAACACAGAAATATCCTTGATCAATCCTGGGGGTTGTCCTCCATGCGCTGATGACGTTGACCTTCCCCCGTTTGGTTGACAGTGTAGAGGTCTCCAATTTCCATCCGGAAAGGAGGCAGATATGACAGAGAAGCGCGGGAAACGCTATGACGACGAAGGATGTGACGATAACGAACCCGAGAACCAGACCATGGTGTTCGGGTTCGTGCGTTTTCGGGCCGATCGCCCCGCCATTCATGCGATCGGCTACCTGTACCGACCGACTATCTTTCCGGCTCGGTGCGATTTTTTTCGGGCTCTGTCCAATACCGGATTCTCGATTGTTATTGGGGTGTACGACACATTCACCCACTGCGTTCGAGGTTCGAATGAGCAACATCAGAATCAACGTCTTCGAAAAGGGCGCCCCGGTGCTTGGCGCCCTGTCGGGATTCGGCAGACACCTGGCCCAATCGTCGATCGAAACAGCCTTGCTGCACCTGCTGTATTTTCGGGTGTCGCAGATCAACGGATGCGCCTTCTGTCTGGACATGCACGCGAAAGACCTGCGTGCCGTCGGCGAGACCGAGCAACGCCTCCACGTCCTCCCGGCCTGGCGCGAAGCTCCTTTCTATTCGGAACGCGAGCGCGCCGCTCTGGAATGGGCCGAAGCGCTTACGAGACTCGAAGGGAGCATGGTATCGGACGCCGTCTATGCCACGGCCCGGGAACAGTTCTCCGAGACCGAGCTCATCGACCTGACGCTCGGCGTGATCGCCATCAACAGCTACAATCGTCTCAACATCGCCTTCGGAGCAGCAGTAGGCACCTATCGCGTCGGACAGTTCAGCCAGAAGACGCAACCACAACCCCAATCATGACCATCAATATCATCGAGGACACGACCATGAACGATTTCATCCTTCTCTTCCGCAGGGACTCCGTCTCCAGGGAAAACCAGCCGTCACCGGAACAGATGCAATCCTCCATCAAGCCGTGGCAGGACTGGATCGGCAGCATCGCCGCCCAGAACAAGCTGGTGAGCTCGGGAAACCGGCTTCACAACGAAGGCAAGGTCGTGAAGTCCCCTACCATGGTGACGAACGGCCCGTATGTCGAGATCAAGGAATCGATCAGCGGCTACATCATCGTCCGCACGAAAGACTTCGACGAAGCCGCGGAGCTGGCGAAGGGATGCCCTATCCTGCAGGATCCGTGGAACGGCAACGTAGAAGTCCGCATGATCGTTCCGATGGAACCCGCCAACTGATTCCACTGCCATGGACGGACACGAACTCCTGCCGAATCTCTTCAGGACAGAGTACCGCAAGATCATTGCGGTACTCTGTGCCACGTTCGGCATAGACCATGTGGAGATCGCCGAGGATATCGTCGCCGACACGTTCCTGTCCGCCACGGAGTTATGGGGCACGAAGGGCCTGCCGGAGAATCCGACGGCATGGCTGTATACCGTCGCGAAGAACAAGACGAGAAATCATCTCAAGCGGACGTCGCTGTTCGCGAATACGATCACACCTGCACTGCGGAACGACCTGCCCGTGTCGGAGGAGCCGTCGATCGACCTGACCGAAGAGCGTATACGCGACAGCCAACTGGCGATGATCTTCACGGTATGCGATCCGCGCATCCCGGTCGAAGCCCAGGTGGCGCTCGCATTGAACCTCCTTTGCGGCTTCGGTGTGCAGGAGGTAGCCGATGCCTTCCTGATCACCAGGGAAGCTGCATACAAACGGCTGCATCGCGGGAAGGAACGCCTGCGATCGGAGCGCATCCGGATCGAACAACCCGAAGCGCACGAACTGGACGACAGACTACCTGCCGTACTCACGACATTGTATCTGCTGTTCAGCGAAGGCTACTACTCCTCATCGACGAATACCATCCTCCGCAAGGACCTTTGCGGTGAAGCGATGAGACTCGCATATCTCCTCGTTCAGAACGAGACGACCAATCTGCCTGTCGTCAATGCATTGCTGTCGCTGATGTGCTTCCACGCGTCGCGGTTCGATGCGCGCTTCAGTGCGAACGGCGACGTCGTCCTGTACGGAGACCAGGACGTCGGCCTCTGGGATATGGAGCTCGTACGAATGGGCGAACACTTCCTGAACCAGGCATCGACGGGTTCCAACCTGTCGAAGTATCATCTGGAAGCGGGCATCGCCTATTGGCATACCCATAAGGACGATACGACCGAGAAATGGGAGAGTATCCTGCAGCTCTACAACCGTCTGTTGCAGATCGAGTATTCTCCTGTCGCGGCCCTGAACAGGACGTATGCGCTCGCGAAAGCGAATGGCTACGAGCAGGCCATCGTCGAAGCGGAAAAGCTCGACCTCACGGCCAATCATCTGTACCACTGCCTGCTCGGACATCTCTACGTGGATATCGATCGGACCATGGCTCTGCATCACTTCGATATCGCATTGTCCATGACGACGTCGGACATGGAACGGCAGGTCATCGTGCAGCAGATGGATGCGATCGTTCCGACGTGGAACTCACCGCCCTGATGGTGATATTTCGCCTTGTATCCGCTTACCTTCCGCCACTCGCAGTATCCACCTATGACATCCGATATGCCGGCCTCCTCACCGATATCGAACGATAGCCTCGTACTCGTGCGCCCGCATGCGCGCTATCGCAAGACCTATCTCGAAGGGTTCCGAGAGTTGACGAACGATGCGGAACGTACAGCATGGATATACCTTGGCGAAGCGGCACCACTCGATACGCTCGACGGTGACTTCGATGCCTATGTGAATACCTTGCTGAACCGCGAGTTCGAACGGCCGCCAGGATTCGTCTGCGATACGATCTACTGGGGTCTTGTCGGCGACACGGTCGTCGGTCGCATCGCTCTCAGGCATGAACTCAACGAGATGCTCGCCATGGTCGGAGGGCATATCGGCTATATCGTACGTCCGTCGTACAGGAATACGGGTATGGCCTCCGCCATGCTTCGGGCCATTCTCGATACGGATCGTGCGAGGGCAGTGGGCAGGCTGCTGCTGACGTGCGACGACGGGAATGCGGCATCCGAACGCGTCATCGTCAGGAACGGAGGCATCTATGAAAGCTCGGTATCTCCTGGCTCCGGACGTCCGGCAAAGAGGCGTTTCTGGATCGACGTGAGGTGAGAGTCCTCGATATCATCGGCCCGGACATGGCGACACGAATGTTATCGACACCATTGTTCGATATGTGACCGGGCGCTAGATTGGTTCGGCAGTTTTCATCCATTCACACCCGAATCACGTCATGCGCAGACTAGAGCGCCTCCAGGCGATTCTCATCCTGCTCCAGTCGAAGTACGTTCTGACCGCCGACGAGATCGCCGAACGCTTCGGCGTCGCCGTGCGCACGGTCTATCGTGACATGCGTGCACTCGAGGAATCGGGGGTACCTATCGCCGCAGAGGCCGGCGTGGGATACTCACTCGCCAAGGGGTATACCCTGCCTCCCGTACAGTTCACACAGGAGGAGGCTCGGGCGTTGCTTCTGGCCGAAAAGATGCTGGCCGCCCACGCGGACACGGGATCGTCGGAGACCGTCACGAGTGCCATGACGAAGATTCGTGCAGTACTCAGAAGCGAGGGACGGGACGATGTCGAAGAGCTCGAGCGACGCGTCATCGTGCAGCCTCCGAGAAGCATCGGCAGGACAATGCAACCGGACGTCATGAACGTCCTGCAGAACGCATTGCTCGACCATAGCGTCGTCCGTCTGCGTTACTTCACCAATGCACGACAGACCTATTCCGAACGGGACGTGGAGCCCATCGGCCTCAGCTTCTACGGCCTGCGCTGGCACCTGCACGCATACTGTCGCGACAAACAGGGCATCCGCGATTTCCGCATCGACAGGATCGAGCACGCACAGTCCACGATCGAACGTTTCAATCCTTCCTCGCATCCGACGTTAACCGAGCTGGTAACGGGACATCTTCGGATGGAGAAGAAAGATCGCATTCCCATCGTCGTCGACGTCAGATACGACATCCTGCCGACCATCACCGACTCGCGGCATCAATTCGGCTTCGTTTCGGAGGAGGCCAGGGAATCCTGCATGCGTATGACGTTCATGGTGCACCATCTCGACTACTTCGCGCGCTGGCTGGCGATGATGGAAGACGGCATCACCGTGGTGGAACCAGACAACCTTCGGATGTGGATTCACGACATCGGCACGAGGATCGCCGCCCATCATGCCCCGAGCGGCGGCCAACGCTCCTGACAATCGGTTGTCATCCGGGACACTGAGCTTTGCAGCGATCACCGACTGCACATCATCCCACGGGGCTCCGTCGTGAATACGGCATCCAACTGGTTCGAAATACCCTGCCATGACTTCGATCGTGCAGTACGATTCTATCGTGGCATCTTCGGCATGGATCTTCCGACGGAAGACGTCATGAACGAGCCGACCATGTACTTTCCCTTCGACTGCGATGCGGCGGGTGGGTCCGTCATTCTGAGCAAGCATCGGCAGCCGTCCGAGCACGGCACCGTCGTCTATCTCAATGCGGGTGAGGATATCGTCAGGATCGTGGGGCGCGTTTCCGTCTTCGGTGGCACCGTACTACGTGACGTGCATTCGATCGGGCCTGGAGGTTATGTGGCATTGTTCCTCGACAGTGAGGGCAACAGAGTAGGACTCCATACCAACGATCTCCAGCCTCTTGACGTGTAGTCAGTATTCGGCGCCAGAATCAGCGCCGCGCTCCATCCCGGGTGCATCATGTGGCAAGGAGTAGTGTGAGGAGAGGGGTAGGATGGCACAAAGCAGAGAAGCCCCGCTATCGTTGGATAGGGGGCTT